>CALKBB010000093.1 GCA_937989795.1 uncultured Collinsella sp.
TCCGCCGCTTTCTGCGCGACAACGGCTATTATCTCGTCATCGGCCTCTGCGCGCTGGCCGTGGGCGTGTCCGGCAGCGACGCCGGCACCCTTATCGCCGAGCCACTCGACCCAGAGCTCGGCCGCGTAGGCAAGGTCACGCACGTCAACACCGACTATATCGAGCGCCTGCTCGATAGCGAGTACATCCCCGTCATCGCTACCGTCGCGGCGGGGGAGGACGGCGGTTTCTTCAACATCAACGCCGACACCGCCGCCGGTGCCGTTGCCGCGGCGCTCCACGCGCATAAGGCGATCTTTTTGACCGATGTCGATGGCCTGTACAAGGACTTTAGCGACAAGGACTCGCTTATCTCCAACCTAACGCTCGACGAGGTTAACGAAATGCTCTACGGCGGCGAGGTCGATAAGGGCATGATTCCCAAGCTGCGCGCGGCCGTCGATGCGCTTACCGGCGGCGTATTTCGTGCCCACATCATTAACGGTACTACGCCGCATTCGCTGCTCCTGGAGCTGCTGACCGATGCCGGCGTCGGCACCGTGATCCATTCCACCGAGACGGCTTACGAGTTCGATACGCATCCGCATCCGCTTTCGACGTTTGCTGCGCGTCTGACCGAAAACCTTGACGAGGTCGAGAAGCTTCAGACGGTCTAGCTGACCCGCAGCCGCCCCATTCCTGCACCCATAGCCCCGCGCCGTCTGGCGCCCAACGAAAGGCATCCCATGTCACTTGCAGCTCAGCAATCGCTTGAATCCCATTACGTTATGCATACCTTTGGCCGCTCTCCGGTCGAGTTTGTCGAGGGTCACGGCATGAAGCTCACCGGCGACGATGGCCGTGAGTACCTCGACTTTCTTGCCGGCATCGGCGTGTGCAGCCTAGGTCATGGCAACCTGGCTGTGCTCTCGGCGCTCGAGGCACAGACCAAAAAGCTCATGCATGTTTCCAACTATTTCTACATCGAGCAGCGTGGCCAGGTCGCGGCGCTGCTGTCCAAACTCGCTAACGATGATACGGACGGTGCGCGCGTGCTTGCCGACGCGATTGCCGCCGGCGACGAGACCACAGCGGCGGCGCTTGGCGCTCCGGCTGCGGGCGAGCAGGTGTGGGAGACGTTCTTTGCCAATTCCGGTGCCGAGGCCAACGAGGGCTCGATGAAGCTCGCGCGTCTGTATGCCAAGCGTGCCGGCAACGGTGGCAACACCATCGTGTGCATGCGCGGCGGCTTTCACGGTCGTACGCTCGAGACCATTGCCGCGACCATGCAGGATTGGCTGCAGGATAGCTTCCGCCCGCTGCCGGGTGGCTTTGTGGCCTGCACGCCCAACGATGTCGACGAACTTCGCTCGATCTTTAAGCAGCTGGGAAGCGAGGTCTGCGCCGTCATGCTCGAGCCGATCCAGGGCGAGAGCGGTGTGCATCCCATGACCGAGGAGTTTATGGCTGCGGCGCGTGACTTGGCGCACGAGGTGGGTGCCGTGCTTATCGCCGACGAGGTCCAGTGCGGTATCTTCCGTACGGGTAAGCCGTTTGCGTTCCAGACCTATGGCGTGGAGCCCGACATTATGAGCCTTGCCAAGGGCATTGCCGATGGCGTGCCCATGGGTGCCGTGGTGGCAAAGAAGGAAATTGCCGACGTCTTTAAGCCCGGCGATCATGGTTCGACCTTCGGTGGTAGCTGCTTGGCCATCGCGGCGTGTGCCGCGACGCTCTCCGTGCTTGTGCGCGGCGATTATGCCGAGCATGCTGCCAAGGTGGGCGCCTATATGGAGCAGGCACTGGCTAAGCTTCCGCATGTGGTAGAGGCGCGTGGTCGCGGCCTGATGCTCGGCTGCGATTTGGATGATGCTGCGGGCGATGCGCACGACGTTGTGGCCCGTGCGTTGGGAGCTGGTGCCGTGATCAACGCTACGGGCGCTCATACGCTGCGCTTCCTTCCGCCGCTCGTGTGCGAAGAAGCCGACGTGGACAGCCTGATCGAGATTCTGTCGGACGTTTTGGCCTAGCGCCATCAGGCATAGCAATTTGGGACGGGTTCCAGACCGTCACGTGCCGGTCGGCGCACGATTGGGCGAACTGGAGCCCGTTTTGCTATCGATTTACCATGGCTGGGATAGGCCGTGTGCAAAAAGTGGCAAATATGAGTACGGGCACTAACTTCGTAACATATAAATTAGGCACTTTTAGATGAGTTGGGCCACATATGTCCAGTTTTGTAGTTAGCAAATTGGCTTAACTGGACTATCGATTGTCGTTCTAATGCCGGATTTGCCTTTTATGACTTCGAAAACGCTGCTACCAAAAAGGTAGCAGTACTCATATTTGGCATTTTTTGCACATGGGTATTCGCCAAGGGTCCATTTCGCCGCCCGAGCCCCGCTTCGCTCCTCGCGTGCTGCGCTGGAAAACGCTTCGCGTTTCCTCAGCTCCGCACCCTTGCGGGTTCTCGAATCCCTCCGCTTGCCCACAAGAAAGCGCCCTGGGCCGTTATGGGCTCAGGGCGCTCAATTTTAATGGCTGGGACGGAGGGATTCGAACCCCCAACAGCCGGCACCAAAAACCGGAGTTCTACCGTTGAACTACGTCCCAATGTGTGGTGTTGCCCAAAAGCAACTCGTTTAGTTTACCTAATCTGCGAGGGCATCGCAAACGCCATCGAGCAGGCGTACGGCGAGTGTCTGCGCGTCGCTGGCCGTGAAGGTGCCGTTGTAGCGCGTCATGCCCGTGAGCTCAATGCGAATGCGAGCCGGCTTCTGCTGCGCGGCGACATTGGCGGTGCGGATGCGCTGGGCCAGGTTGTGGCACTCGGCGAGGGCAATCGTGGCGCGCGGTGCGGCGTCGGCGGGCAGCTCGTCGCTTGCGATTTCGAGCACCAGGTCAACGTCGGTTGGGACCTCGGAGTCACAGAGCATCATGCCGCTGCTGTCGGTCGTCGCCGTGGCGATGTTCCACATGCGCGATGCAACACTGCGTGCGATGGGGTCCTCACCGATGACGGCAATCTGGAAGCGCTCGAGCACGTTGGCGGCACGGGCAAAACCGATGCGCGACTCGGCCTCGGTAACCGAGGGCTTGCCCTCCCACACGTGATGCAGGCGGTTGATATAGGCGTAGGTATCCTGGAACGCCATGCCATCGGCAAATAGGCCGACATTTTCTTGGAACTGCTGCAGAGCGGCCTCGGTGTGCGGGCCAAAATAGCCATCGTCCTCACCGCAGGCAAAGCCCAAAACGTTGAGCGCGCGCTGCAGGGCCTGAACGTCGGCGCCATGGAAATTGGGCATGCGCAGATAGAGCGTGCGGTCGCCCAGTTTATACGAGGCGTCTACCAGGGCACTCCAACAGGGGATATCGACGGCACAGCCAGCGGCAAGGCCACTATCGAGCCTAAAGGTGCCAACAGCCTGTTCGGTGGTGGTGCCAAAGCGCTTGCCGGCAACCTCGGTGTCATCGATTGTATAGCCGAGCTGCAGAAGGCGGGACTGGACGTCCTCGACGGCTGCTCCCTGCATGCCCGTTGTAATAGGTTCCATGAGCGAACCCCTTTCGGCGTACCATTCGTACTATTTGAGCGTGTGTCGGATAGACAACGCAAAGGGATGCATAAACATGCACTCAACAGTGTAGCAAGTTGTGCCTAAATACGCTGCTGACAGGTTTTATAACCCCCGTTAGTTAAGGCGCTCCACAAAGAAATCTGCCATGGAGAGGAACAGCTCGCGTGCGTGCGGATCAAGCTCAACGTTCTCGATGGCCGCTTTGGCCTTAGCGGTCAGGTCGAGCGCGTAAGTGTGGGCGTAGTCGATGGAGCCGGTCTCCTGGAAGATCTCCACGGCGCGTGCAAGCTGCGCGGGATCCTCGGTGCCCGAGGAAAGGATTGCCTCGACCTCGTCGTGATAACGCTCGTCTGACAGGGCGTGCACGGCGACGAGGGTGCGCTTGCCCTCTGTGATATCGGTGCGGAAGTCCTTGTTGGCGGCCTCCTTGGTGCCGATCAAGTTGAGCAGGTCATCTTGGATCTGGAAGGCAAGGCCCGTGTGCAGGCCAAAGGCGCGCAGTGCCTCAATCTGCTTCTCGCTGCCGCCGCCGATAATGGCTCCGGCGGCAAGTGGCGTGGCTCCGCTGTAGTACGCGGTCTTGTGCGTCGCCATGTCCAGATAATCGTCGACCGAGATGTCAAAGCGCCCATCGCGGACCCAGCCCAAGTCGAGCGCCTGGCCCTCGATGGTGCGAACGATCATCTCGGTAAGCTCGTGGAGCACACGGAGTTTCACGTCTGCCTCGAGTGTGGGGTCGTCGAGAACCGTCTTGGTGACCATGGTGAGCGCCAGATCGCCACAATTGATGGCAAGGCCCGTGCCCTCGGTAAGGTGCATGCAGGGCTTGCCTCGACGAAGCTGTCCGTTGTCGGCGATGTCGTCGTGAATCAGCGCGCCCGACTGGAAATGCTCGATAGCTGCCGCGGCGCTGCGGGCGCTCTCAAAGCTACCGCCCACTGCGGTTGCGGCGAGCATGCAGATGAGCGGGCGGTGGCGCTTGCCGGCATTGGCCGTAAATGTCGAGAGCGGAGTATACAGGTAGCGCTCGATATCGGCAGAGGTCGCCTGTCCGTCAAAGAACGTGGCCAGATAGTCGTTGATCTGGTCAAAGTGCTGGGCTAAAAAGCTGGTAAACGGACTGGACACGGGTTCTCGCATTCTTTCTTAGGTTGCATCGTTGCGGTGTGCAAATACCATATTGCCACATTGGAGTTGCCGGCGCGTCTGTTTTGGCGATTTGGGGAAACGGGACGCGTGCGCGTGCCGGCTGCTTATATAAGCCTAAAGTGCTCGAGCGCCTTGACGACGCCATCTTTGTCGACCGAGTCGGTGATGTAGTCGGCGCGCTTTTTGAGATAGTCCGGCGCATTGCCCATGGCGATACCGACATCGACGGCGTTCATCAGCGAGACGTCATTGCTGGCGTCGCCAATGCCGTATACGGTTCCGTGGTGGGGATCGAGGGCGTCGAGTACAGACTGGATGCCCCCGCGCTTCGTGCATTCGCGGGGCGAGATTTCGGTTACCTCGAGTTCGAGCTCGTTAAAGCACAGCAGCGGCTCAAGTGCCTTATCTTGAGCGATGCGGCTGGCGAGCGATGTAGACATCAAGATCTTGTAGGCACTGTAATGTTGCAGCTGCGTGACTGCGTCGCCCAGGGTGCGCGCGTATCCGGGGGCATCGGGGGCATCGGCACTCATGCGCACGACGCCGTTGAGGCCCTCAAAGCGGATGACCTCGCCCGACTGCTCAAGATAGGGGGCAAGGCGCTGCAGCATGCCGGGCGTCATCGCTAAATCGCGAATCACGTGTCCCTCAAGTTCGACATAGCCACCCGCGAGGCAGACGATGCCGGCCCAGGGCAGCTCGAGCAGCTTTGGATGGATGCAGCTCAGTGTGCGCCCTGTGCAGATAAACGCCATATTGCCCTTGGCAACAAAATCACGGATGGCCTGCGAGACCGCCTCGTTGGGATAGGGGGACAGGTCTCGCTCGCTCTCGGGAAGCTCTTGTGCCACTCGAGGGTCTTGCCACGCGAGCGTGCCGTCAATGTCGAAGAAGCAGATATCGCCGTGCTTGTGGGCTGGGCTGGCGACAGGGGAGGCCGAGGCGGTGGGCACAAATCCCGGCTCGAGGCCCATGATCTGGTCAAAATGCTCTTTAACGCGGGGAACGGAGATGCCGATGACCACCTGGGCGGTCTTGCCCGTAATGATGAGGCCTTTGGCGCCCGCCGCGACAAACGACGCGTTATCTGCAACGATGGAAGGGTCTGCGACCTCGACGCGCAGGCGCGTGGCGCAGTTGGTTGCGCCCGCAATATTGCCAACGCCACCTAAAAGCTGAATTACCCGCTCAGCGAGGACGTGATCTTGATCGGATTGACTATTGACCTCGTCATTGGGAGATTGCTCTTTGGCAAAGCCGCTTCCCGTTAAATGATCGATTGCCGCGCGATTGGCGACATGATCCTCGCGGCCCGGCGTCTTAAGGTCATAGATCAAGATGAGTGCTCGAAAACTCACAAAAAAGATGAGGCTAAAGGCAAGGCCGATACCAAGCGCCAAAAGATAGGCACCGGCATGCATGCGCATGAGCGGAATAAAGTTGAAGGCTGCCATCTCCATGAGGCCGCCCGAGAAGATGCCGACGATGCCAAAGAGATTCATGGTTGTGGCAAGGCAAGACGATAAGACGGCGTAGAGAAAAAAGAGCCCGGGGTGGGTGAACATAAAGAGAAACTCGAGCGGTTCGGTGACGCCGCAGACCGCCGAGGCGACGATGGCGGGCAGGAGAATGGCCTTGAGACCAGCGCGGCGTTCGGGCTTGGCGGTGGTGTAGAACGCCACGGCGATGGCAGGAAGGCCAAAGAGCTTGACCCAGCCGGTGGCGGTGAAACCAGCCCAGGGTGCGAGCTCGTTGAGGGGGCGTGTGCTATGGGAGAGAATGGGGAGCAAATTGGTCCACGCGGCGTAGACGCCGTCGTTAATAACCAGGTTGTCGTAGTAGATTGACATGTAGAGCAGGTGGTGCAACCCCATGGGCTCGAGTGCTCGCTCCAAAAACACAAAGATGCCTACGCCAAAGGGACCGACGCCCGCAAGCGCGTGGCGCAGCGTTTCGGTCGCTGCGTATACGAAGGGCACGATGACGGCCGAGATAGCGGCAAGGGCGAACACGGCAAAAAAGCTGATGAGGTAGACCAGCGAGGAACCCGAGAAAGTGCCGAGCCAATCGGGAACCTTGGCATCGTAGAAGCGGTCATGGATGGCGACGACGGTTGCCGATACCGCCAGCGGGCCGATAATGCCGGTGTCGAGCGTCTTGATGCCGTCGATGATGGTGATACCGCTAGCGGGGGTCAAAGACGCCGGGTACTTAAGTCCAAGGTTGTCTCCGCTCAGCTTGATGATCTCGCTCAAAAAGAAGCAGTAGGCAAAATAGGCGACGAGAGCCTCGAGGCAGCAACGAGCCGGTTGTTTTTGGGCAAGACCGATGGGCAGCGCTACGGCAAAAAGGAGCGGGAGGCGTTTAAAGACCGTCCACGAGCCGCGCTGGATGATGGTCCAAAAAGCGTACCAAGGGGTTCCGTATACGGCGAGGTCGCCGACGATGTCCGCAGACGTTGCGAGGGCGGAGACGCCGACCATAAGGCCCGATATGGAAAACAGCATGGCGGGCGCGAACATTGCCCCGCCAAAACGTTGGATTTTTTGCAGCATGTTCTGCCTCCCGAATATCGAGGCGCGTTGCGCGTGGTGAAACGTTTAAACAATGGATTCATTGTAGAGGACCAGACGATTGTCGTACCGGCAGTTTTGAGCGAAACCGGTTTGGGCACGACAGAAACCGTCAACGGTTAAATCCTGTCGCTTTGCCGATAATCGGTTTAAACAACTTTAAAAAATGCTATCGTGCCTAGCCATACATATTCATTAGAGGTGAAGTCATGCCAAAAGCGATTTACGAAGGAATCTACCGCGAGATCCGTTCGCGCATCATTAATGGGACCTATGCGTTTCAGGAGATGCTGCCAACCGAAGCCGAGCTGACCGCGGAGTTTGGCTGCACGCGCAATACCGTTCGACGCGCCTTGAGCATGCTGGCCGACCAGATGTTTGTGCAGCCCATACACGGCAAGGGCGTGCGCGTCATATGGCTCAAGGGCGAAACCGACATGCTGGGCGCGCTCGAGGAAGTCGAGTCGTTTGGCGAATTTGCAAAGCGCAACAATGCCGTTGCATCGACCGAGGTCAAGTCTTTTGAACATTTGATTTGCACTGAGCAACTCTCTCGTCGCCTGGGCTTTAAGGTGGGCGAGGAGCTGATTCGCGTAGTGCGTGTCCGAAGCCTCAACGGCAGCGCGCGCCAAGTGGACCATGGCTACTTTTTGGAGTCGATTGCCA
Source organism: uncultured Collinsella sp. (assembly GCA_937989795.1). GTDB lineage: Bacteria > Actinomycetota > Coriobacteriia > Coriobacteriales > Coriobacteriaceae > Collinsella. The sequence continues at coordinate 7,949 of CALKBB010000093.1, forward strand.
AGGGCCTGACGCCCGAGGTCGCCGAGAAGTCTATCTACGACTATCTGGAGCACAAGCGCGGTGTCAAAGTGATGGCGAGCCGTCGTACGGTGAGTGTCGAGCTCGCCAATGATGAGGACTGCAGCTACTTGGACCTTGGCAAATACAACTGTGTCGCCGTCATGGAGAGCCAGTCATACACCTCGGATGGCATCTTGTTCGAGGTCACGCATGCCCGCACGCATCCTGAGATCTTCCACTACCGCGTCAACTCCAAGCGATAGCCGGCTAGCTCGCAGCCTGACGAGGCTTATGCCCTCAAAGAGAAAACGCCCGGTCAAACCGACGGTACATCGGCTTGACCGGGCGTTTTCTCTGCATTAGATAACAAATAATTGTTTATACAAAACTTGTTAAGTATCAAGTTGAAATTACCGTTCACCGAAGGTTTTCTACCGCTCTAGTAATACTTGTTCAAACAACTAGCCAAATAGCGTATTGTACAAATCAGCAAAAGGGGCAAAGTCCCCGAGCCAATCTCCGAAGGCGGCGGCAAAGGGTGCCGCCACGGTGTGAAAGGGTGGATTGTAATGAAGAACGAAATGAGCAGAAGGCAGTTCCTGGGCTTTGCTGGTTCCGCGGCTGCGGTTCTTGGTCTGGGACTCGTGGGCTGCGGTGGCTCCGCCGGCTCCGGCTCCTCTGCTTCTGGTGACGCTGCCGAGGTCTACTTCCTTCAGTTCAAGCCCGAGGTCGACAAGGAGTGGAAGGAGATCGCCAAGGCGTACAAGGAGGAGAAGGGCGTCGAGGTCAAGATCGTGACCGCTGCCTCCAACACCTACGAGGAGAAGCTCAAGTCCGAGATGTCCAAGAGCTCCGCTCCGACGCTGTTCCAGGTCAACGGCCCCACTGGTCTTAAGAACTGGAAGGATTACTGCGCCGACCTGTCCGATACCAAGGTCCGCGGTGAGCTCATTGACGACTCCCTGGCTCTGCAGTCCGACGGCAAGGATGTGTGCATCGACTGGGTTCAGGAGAGCTTCGGCATCATCTACAACAAGCAGCTGCTCGAGAAGGCTGGCTACAAGGCCGAGGACATCAACTCCTTCGACAAGCTGAAGGCTTGTGCCGACGACATCCAGGCCCGTAAGGACGAGCTTGGTGTCGAGGGTGCCTTCACTTCCGCCGGCATGGACGACTCCTCCAGCTGGCGCTACACCACCCACCTCGCCAACATGCCGCTCTACTACGAGTTCGAGAAGGAGCACAACCAGGAGGACGACGAGATCAAGGGCGAGTTCCTCGACAACTACAAGCAGATCTTCGACCTGTACATCACCGACTCCACCTGCGATCCTTCGCAGCTTGCTTCCAAGACCGGTGACGACGCCACCAACGAGTTCGCAACCGGCAAGGCCGTCTTCTATCAGAACGGCTCTTGGGCCTACTCTGACCTCATCAAGGCCGGCATGACCGACGATCAGATTGGCATGATGCCCATCTACATCGGTGTCGACGGCGAGGAGAACCAGGGCCTGTGCTCCGGCGGCGAGAACTACTGGTGCGTTAGCTCCCAGGCTTCCGAGGATGCCCAGAAGGCCACCGAGGACTTCATGTATTGGTGCGTCACTTCTGACACCGCCACCAGCATCATCGCTGACAAGATGGGTCTGACCGCCCCGTTCAAGAGCGCCAAGGAAACCACCAACGTCTTCTCGCAGCAGGCCGTCGCCATGGCCAAGGACGGCAAGAAGACCGTCGCTTGGGACTTCGTCTACATCCCCTCCGAGGAGTGGAAGAAGAACCTCAAGCAGGCTCTGATTGCCTACGCTGCCGATAACAGCAAGTGGGACGGCGTCAAGAACGCTTTCGTGGATGGCTGGAAGACCGAGAAGGCCGCTTCCGAGTAAGCAGTTGCTGCCCAAGCTATCTGATTAGCGACAGGGGGCGGGCAGACGTTGGTTTGCCCGCCCCCTGCATATTGAAAGGACCCTTTTATGGGCAAAGCACTCAAGCGCTGGTGGCCGCTCTTTATGCTGCCCACGTGCCTGGCGTTTATGATCGGGTTCGTGATCCCTTTTATCCAGGGCTTCTATCTCTCGTTCTGCCAGTTTATTACCATCAACAACACGCACTTTGTCGGTATCGAGAACTACGTGCGCGCACTGTCCGATCCGCAGTTTGCCACGTCGTTCTTCTTTACGGTGGCGTTTGCCTTCCTGTCGACGGTGCTTATCAACGTGATCGCCCTCGCCATCGCGCAGGCGCTCACCCGCAAGGCGCTCAAGGGCACCAACATCTTCCGTACGATCTTCTTTATGCCTAACCTGATCGGCGGCATCGTGCTGGGCTACATTTGGCAGATTCTGATCAACTGCCTGCTCTCCAACGTGGGTGCCCAGCTCATCGCGCTTAACTCTGCTGCCGGCTTCTGGGGCCTTATCATCCTGACGCTATGGCAACAGGTCGGCTACATGATGATCATCTACATCGCCGGTCTGCAGTCCATTCCGTCCGACTACATCGAGGCCGCCAAGGTCGACGGCGCTACGGCATGGCAGACGTTTTGGAAGGTTAAGATCCCTAACCTGATGCCGACGATCACTATCTGCCTGTTCCTGTCCATCACCAACGGCTTTAAGCTGTTTGACCAGAACCTCGCCCTTACCGGCGGCGCCCCCGCGCACTCCACCGAGATGCTCGCCCTGAACATCTACAACACGTTCTATTCGCGTGCCGGTATCGCATGGCAGGGCATTGGCCAGGCCAAGGCGGTTATCTTCTGCATCCTGGTCGTCGCTATTTCCATGATTCAGCTTAAAGCCACGAGGTCCAAGGAGGTGCAGCAGTAATGAAACGCGATAAGGCTATCAACCGCGCGCTCTCGATTTTCTTTACGATCCTGTCGCTCGCATGGATCTACCCCGTGTTCATGATTGCGCTCAATTCCTTTAAGAAAGCGACCGCAATCAGCACCACCACGGCATTCGATCTGCTCACGCCCGAGACGTTCAACGGCCTTGCAAACTACGTGCACGCTCTTAACGAGCAGGGCTTTGCCTCGGCGTTTATGTACTCGCTCATTATCACGGTCACGTCGGTCGTGCTGATTTTGGTGTGCTGCTCCATGTGCGCTTGGTACGTGGTGCGCGTCAACAACAAGATCTCGAACTTCTTCTATTACCTGTTCGTGTTCTCGATGGTCGTACCGTTCCAGATGCTCATGTTCACGCTGTCCAATTTGGCGGACCGCATTGGCTTTAACACGCCGTTCAACATCTGCTTTATCTATCTGGGCTTTGGCGCGGGCCTGGCGGTCTTTATGTTCGCCGGCTTTGTAAAGAACATCCCGCTCGAGATCGAGGAGGCGGCCATGATCGACGGCTGCAATCCGGTCCAGGTGTTCTTTAAGATCGTCCTTCCCATCATGAAGCCCACCTATCTTTCGGTCGGCATCCTCGAGACCATGTGGGTCTGGAACGACTATCTGCTGCCCTACCTTACGCTCGACTCCACCAAGTACAAGACCATTCCTATCTTGATCCAGTACTTCCGCGGCGGCTACGGCCACGTCGAGCTCGGTCCCATGATGGCCTGCATCATGATGGTTGTTATCCCCATCGTCGTCATGTACATCCTCTGCCAGAAGTACATCATCGACGGCGTGGTGGCAGGTGCCGTCAAGGGCTGATGCCGTAACTGTTTTGCAAGTTTCTGCGGCGCCCTCAACATGGTGCCGCATATCGAAAGGTAAAGACATGGCCGAGATCGTTCTCAAACATGTTCAGAAGGTGTATCCCAACACCGAGTCCAAAAAGAAGGGCTTCTTTGGCAAAAAGAAGAAGACCGAGGAGAAGAAGCACAACCTCAAGGTTACCGAGGATGGCGTGCTCGCTGTTGAGGACTTTAACCTCACCGTTCACGACCAGGAGTTCGTCGTCCTCGTTGGCCCGTCTGGCTGTGGTAAGTCCACGACGATGCGCATGGTCGCCGGCCTGGAGGACATTACCTCGGGCGACGTGCTCATCGACGGCAAGCGCGTCAACGACGTGGCGCCCAAGGACCGCGACATCGCCATGGTGTTCCAGAGCTACGCTCTGTACCCCAACATGACGGTGTACGAGAACATGGCGTTTACGCTTGAGCTCAAGAAGGTCCCCAAAGACGAGATCGACCGCAAGGTTCGCTCCGCTGCCGAGATCTTGGGTATCACCGAGTACCTCGACCGCAAGCCCAAGGCGCTTTCCGGCGGCCAGCGCCAGCGTGTCGCTATCGGCCGCGCCATCGTGCGTGATCCTAAGGTCTTCCTGATGGACGAGCCGCTGTCCAACCTGGACGCCAAGCTGCGTAACCAGATGCGTGCCGAGCTCATCAAGCTGCGCCACGAGATCAAGGGCACGTTCATCTACGTCACCCACGACCAGACCGAGGCCATGACCCTCGGCGATCGCATTGTGGTCATGAAGGACGGCGTCGTCCAGCAGATCGCCACCCCGCAGGAGGTCTTCAACCATCCCGCGAACATCTTCGTCGCCGGCTTCATCGGCGTGCCGCAGATGAACTTCTTCGATGCCCAGCTGGTGCGCTCGGGCGACGGCTTTACCGTCAAGACCGACGACATGAATGTCGCGCTGGCCCCCGAGACCTGCGCTCAGCTCGCCCTTAATTGGGACGGCGGCGACGTGAAGGAGATCACGGCCGGCGTACGTCCCGAGCAGATTCTGCTTGCCGAAAAGGGCGAGGAGGGTGCGCTTCAGGGCACCATCGAGGTCACCGAGCTCATGGGTTCGACCGAGCACGTTCATGTGATGTCTCCCGACGGCCAGTTTGTCCTGATCATCCCCGTCGTCGATCTCGAGGCCAAGGGTGCGCTCAAGGCGGGCGACCCCGTCTGGTTCAAGTTCGAGAAGAACGCGACCCATCTCTTCGATAAGGTCTCTGGCAAGAACCTTATTTAGGCCCGATCCAATCAGGCCCTCCTTTTGGGCGACTGCGGCTTTGCCATCCTTTTGCCGTGGTCACATATAAGGCTCCCCTCCCGTCCGCTGGGCGAGAGGGGAGCCTTTCTTTGTGCTGGGGCTACCCGTCCGTTAGGTTGTCTTGATCTGTAACAGGAGGAGGGCAAAATTGGGTCTAGATGTTACAGAGTGAGACGGCGTCGAGCTGCCTGTCCTTTCATCTCGATCTGTAACACGAAGGACTGATTTCGGCAGTTACCTGTTACAGATCGAGATTGTTTTAGCCGCCTTGCCCGTCTGTCTCATTCTGTAACAGGTAGACCCAGTTTTGCCGGCTAGGTGTTACAGATCGAGATTGTTTGGTCGAGACAAATCGCGGGCCGGCGTATCGGCACAAAAAGCGGAGCCGCGTTGCCGCGACTCCGCTTTCAAGAGGATGGGTAAAGGAAACGAAATTAGCTCAGGTGCCAGATCTCGTCGTTGTACTGGGAGATGGTGCGGTCGGACGAGAAGGTGCCGGCGTTGGCGATGTTGATGAGCGCCTTGCGCATCCAGGCGTCCTGGTCCTCGTAGTCTGCCAGCACGCGCTCCTTGGTCTGGATGTACTCCTCAATGTCGAGCAGGGCCATAAACCAGTCCTTGCCCTTGATGTCGTCGTGCAGGCGCTGTAGACGCTCGGCGTCGCCGGTCGCCATAAAGGCGGGGTTGGTGATAAAGTCCACCAGCAGCTTGATACCGGGTTTGCGGTAGAGTGCGCCGGCGTTATAGCTGCCGTCGGCGTAGAGCTGCTCGACCTGCTTGGAAGAGGCACCAAAGGTGTAGATGTTCTCGTCGCCCACGAGCTCGGCGATCTCGACATTGGCGCCGTCAAGCGTGCACAGGGTCAAGGCGCCGTTGAGCATGAATTTCATGTTGGAGGTGCCGCTCGCCTCCTTGGAGGCCAGGCTGATCTGCTCGGAGATGTCGGCGGCGGGGATCACGCGCTCAGCAGCAGTGACGTTGTAGTTCTCGATCATGACAACCTGCAGGTAGGGGGCCACATCGGGATCATTTGCAATCCACTGCGACAGTGTCAGGATCAAATGGATGATGTCCTGGGCGATGGTGTAGGCAGGTGCCGCCTTGCCGCCAAAGATGATGGTGACGGGGTGCTCGGGTTTATTGCCGTTCTTGATGTCGAGATACTTCCAGATGATGTAGAGCGCGAGCATTTGCTGGCGCCTGTACTCGTGGATACGCTTGACCTGAACATCGATGATGGCGTTGGAGGGAATGGTCACACCCTGCTCGAGCGCCATGAACTGGCGCATGATGGTCTTGGCCTCGGCCTTGGTGGCGGCCAGGCGCTCAAGAACGTCCTTGTCGTTAGCGAATTCGGCGAGCTTGCTCAGGTCGCCGGTGCTGCGCCAGTCGGTGCCGATCACATCGTCGAGCAAACTGGCAAGCGCGGGGTTGGCGCCATGGATCCAGCGGCGGAAGGTGATGCCGTTGGTCTTGTTGGAGAACTTCTCGGGATAGATCTCGTAGAACGGGTGAAGCTCGGTGTCTTCCAGAATCTTGGTGTGGAGTGCGGCGACGCCATTGATGGAGAAGCCAAAGTGAATGTCCATGTGAGCCATGTGGACGGTGTCGTATTCGTCGATGATGGCGACACGCGGGTCATCGTGCTCGGCCTTCGCGATCTCATCGAGCTTGACGATAATGTCGGCGATGGCAGGGGAGACCTTCTGCAGGCTGGCGAGCGGCCACTTCTCGAGCGCCTCGGCAAGGATCGTGTGGTTGGTGTAGGCGACCATGGAGCGCACGATGGTAACGGCTTCGTCAAACTCGATGTCGTGCTCGGTGGTGAGTAGGCGGATGAGCTCGGGAATGACCATGGTGGGGTGCGTGTCGTTGATCTGGACCACGGCGTAGTCGGCCAGATCGTGCAGGTTGCTGCCGCGCTCGACGGCCTCGTCGATCAGGAGCTGGGCGGCGTTGCTCGCCATGAAGTACTCCTGGTAGATGCGAAGCAGGCGGCCCTGCTCATCGGAATCATCCGGATAGAGGAACAAGGTGAGGTTCTTGGCGATTTTCGTCTTGTCGAAGTCGATGGAGCTGCCGGGGACCAGGCCGTCGTCGACACTTGCCAGGTCAAACAGGCGCAGGCGGTTCTTGGTGGGCTGACCGTAACCGGGCACATCGATGTTGACGAGCTTGGAGGTGACGGCAAAATCGCCAAACTTGACAGTGTAGGAGCGGTCGTCATCGATCAGGATGTCCTGCTCGCCAAGCCACTCGTCGGGGACGGCCTTTTGCTGGTTGTCGGCAAAGCGTTGGCGGAACAGGCCGTAGTGATAGCTGAGGCCCACGCCGTCACCGGTAAGGCCCAGCGTGGCAATGGAATCCAGGAAGCACGCGGCCAGGCGGCCCAGGCCGCCGTTGCCCAGCGAGGGCTCGACCTCGAACTCCTCGATCTTGTTGAGGTCGTGGCCTGCGGCGGTGAGCTGGTCCTTAACCTTGTCGTAGATGCCGAGGTCGATCATGTTGTTGATGAGCAGCTTGCCGATCAAAAATTCGGCGGAAATGTAATAGAGCTTTTTCTTGCCGTTGTTGAGCGGGCAGGTGGCGGAGCGCTCCTGCACGAGTTTGACCAGCAGCTTGTAAATGCGACGGTCGTCGAGCTGCTCGAGCGAGGTGCCAAAAGACTGCTCGGCGAGTTCCATGAGGTTAATTCGGGGCATGTTTTTCTCCTGTGATGGGTTGTTTCATGTCTGCAATTCATAAGAAGCCCGCGCGAGGGGATTGGGGTGGCCTCGCGCGGGAAAAGCAAGCGCGTCCGCACGGTGGGGAGGGGTCGGGCGCGGTAGCTCCTATTGAGGAAGCTCGATTTCGGCTTCCGACGGGATGCGGAAGTAGGTCTCGGTCCAGTCGGTGAGTTTGTGCTCGAGCTCGCGGGTGATGGCGCCGTCGAGCATGCGCCAGGTCCAGTTGCCGCCCAACGTGGCAGGGGTGTTGATGCGCGCCTCGTTGCCCAAGTTGAGCAGGTCCTGCATGGTGTAGATGCACGTGTCGCTCACGCTGGCGGCGATGGTGCGATTGAGTGCATCTGCCATGGGTTCGCCGGCCTGCTGATGGGTGTACAGGGCTGCCTGCTCGCGCTGACGCGGGGTAGCCGTTCCTTCAAACCAGCCGCGTGCCGTCTCGTTGTCGTGGGTGCCCACGTAGGCGACGGTGTTGGCAATGTAGTTGTGCGGCAGGTAGTACGAGTTGGCGCCCTCAAAGGCAAACTGCAGGATCTTCATGCCGGGGAAGCCCGAGTTGTCGCGCATATCGATGACGCCGGGGGTGAGGAAGCCCAGGTCCTCGGCGATGATGGGCAGCGTGCCGAGCTTTTCCGCGAGCGTCTTGAAGAACTTGAGGCCGGGCCCCTGCGTCCACGAACCGTAGGACGAATCGGGCGAGGAGAACGGCACCTCCCAATAGGCCTCGAAGCCGCGGAAGTGATCCAGGCGGATGACGTCGTACATGTCGAGGGCGGCGCGAATGCGGCCTTCCCACCAGGAAAAGCCGTCGGACTCCATGGCGTCCCAGTCGTAGATGGGGTTGCCCCAGTACTGGCCGGTGGCCGAGAACTGGTCGGGCGGCGTGCCGGCGACGCTTGCGGGATTGCCGGCGGCGTCGATCTTAAAGAGCTCAGGTGTCGCCCACATTTCGACGGAGTCACGCGAGACGTAGATGGGCAGGTCGCCGATGATCAGGATGTCGCGTTCATTGGCATAGGCCTTGAGGCGGCTCCACTGGCGATCGAAGAAGTACTGCGTCATCTGGTGGTAGAGCATACGCGCCGGATGGTCGGCGCAGACCTTGGCGGAAGCCTCGCCGCGGGTTGCAGTGGCTGTGAGCGTCACCTTATGCTTGCCTTTGCCTGCGGGAGCCACTCGCAGCAGCTTGCCGCCGTCGGTGATATAGACTTTGTCAGATGATTTCCAGGTGAGTATGGAGCCTTCGGGCGTCGACGAAGGAAGTACGAGGTCGGAGCGCAGATTCGAGATATTGCCGGCGAGCTCGATGTTGTCGAGGTCGTGCTGCACGGCCTCCTCGTCGGCGAGGAGGGCGCATACAGTTGCCGGATACTCGAAAACCTTCGATGCGCCCCCTTTCGAGGCTGTGAGGGTAAGTGTGAGCTTGCCGTCGGGCTTACCGGCAGCCGGACGGGTGACGATGCCCGCATCGGTCACAAGTGCTTTGTCAGACGATACCCAGGTGGCGGTGACACCGCTACCGAGAGCAGCAGGGAGCACCACATTAGAGC
>CALKBB010000094.1 GCA_937989795.1 uncultured Collinsella sp.
ACCGGAACCACGCGAAGACCGCGATCGAGACACTCGCGAAGCCATATGGCGACACCCTGCCAAATGTACTTGTCGAGCGTCACCACAAAGCCGCTTTCCTCGAGTGCGGGAATAAACGTTGCGGGCGAAATGAGAGAGCCGTCCTTGTCAATCCAGCGCGTAAGTGCCTCGGCGCCAATGATCTCGCCGGTTTCCATATCGACCTGGGGCTGCAGGTAGTACGTGATGCGGCCATTTGAGAGCGCGTACTGGAACTCGGTCAGCGTGCGGTGGAACGCAATCTCGTGTTCATATTCTTCGGGGCGGAAAATAGCAATGCGCTCCTTGAAGTCGTTTTTGGCGCGTCGATTGGTAAACATGGCCTTTGCCTGCGCATCGATGGTGATCTCCTCATTGGAGTCGATGGGGTAAATGCCCATGGACGGCCAAAAACCTACGCCGTCATCATGCCTGGCTACTGCCTCGCGAACGCGGTTGTAGATTTGATGGACGGTGATGTGCTTAAAGGGGATGAGTACGCAAAAGTCATCTTGGCCCCAGTATCCTGCGACGCCCATCTCGGCATTCTCGATGTCTTTGAGGACCGTGCCCACATCGGCGAGCACGCGGTCGCCCTCGGCCTGTCCGTGCCATTCGTTAAACAGTCGCATATGACCCATGTCGACGGTGGCGATGCACCAGGTGTCGTCGCGCCTTGCCTCGAGAAATGCGTTGGCGCGCCGCATAAACTCGCTGGGTCGATAGAGGCCCGTGAGCGAGTCGATACGTTCGGCGATGGCGCTTTTGCGCTCCGCCTCGGGTATGGGGAGGCTGTCGTTGGGGGCAAGCCCGCCGGCGGCGCGAAGACGACGGTCGAGTTCGCCTAAAACGGCGGTCGCTTGATGGGTTAACTGCTCGTAAAAGGCCGGGACGACAAGGCAGACGGGAGTAATGGTGTCGCCCGCGATTTGAACAGGAGCGAAAACAGCCTCTTTAAGGTGGCGGGTCAGTTGCTCGAATGCCTCATGGTCCAAATCGTTGCTGAGCACGACGAACTGGGCGTTTCGCGAGCGGAAGACGCGACTTCTGCCGCGGGTGATCGATAACATGCGGCCTGCGTATTCGGCAAGCATGTTGTCGACAGCCTCGGCCCCGTAGAGCTCGTTGAGATTCGCCGTGCCACGAATGCGCACCGCTATAAGCCCCGTCTCGCAGCGGTCGCGACGGCAGGCATCGATAGCGTTGACCAGCATGCGCTGCGTTCCGAGGCCTGTGGTGGCGTCGACGGTTTCGGCAAGCGAGTGGTTGACGAGTTCGCCGACATAGAGCGAGGGGGTATTTCCGTCGCCGTCGATGCGAAACCCGCGAGCGCGGCAGAGGACGTAGTCGCCCGCGGCATTGCGCATGCGGTACTGCATGACGCGGCGGTGTTTGGAGCCGTTAAAGATCTGGTTGATGTCGTTGGCGTAGGCCTCGAGGTCATCGGGATGGACGCGCGTCTTCCAGAAATCGCGGCAGCTGTCTATGTGCTCCGAAGGAAGACCGAGATCGCGCAAGGCACCTTGCGACCAAAGGGTGCGGTCCTTGTCCAAGTTCTCGATAAAGAAATAACGGCCCTCGTTGAGCATCGAAAAAGCGTCGAAAATACGATCGCTTATTTCGAAGTCGTCGGCGTGGACTTGCGTAATATTGCGCCGATCGAGGTGCATGGCATGACGTAGCTTGTAGTCGTACATGCGATGGTCGGCATCGAGTGTCATGCGATTGGAGGCTTCGCCCAGGGCGGGGTCGGCGTGTGCCACTCCGTAGCTAAACGAGTGGGGCATCTCGGAATCGTTGTTTTTGAGCAGGATCGTTCGGCAGTGTTCCAGACGTTCGGCGAGGTCGTCCTCGGTCGCAATCGTAGATAGGATGGCAAACTCGTCGCCGCCTATGCGAAACGCCGCCTCGTCCACTTTCATATACAGTTTGAGATAGAGGCTTACCTGCAAGATATAGCGGTTGCCCTCGTCATGCCCAAAGACGTCGTTGCAGTGCTTGAGATTGTCGATATCGATGAACGCCATGGTAACGGGGGTGTCCTGCTCCCAGAGCTCCTCGAGGGAACGGGCAAAGCCGCCACGGTTGCCAAGCCCGGTAAGCTGGTCGGTAAAGGCGGTCCTGATCAGATCCTCCTGACGCTCGAGAAGGTCACGGACGGTCTTTTCGAGCGTTTCGGTGTAATTGCTGACAGTATCCATGTTCTAAGCGGCTTTCTGAGGTCGGGGCGGATTGCGTCGGGCGAGTTTGTTGTGTACACGCGTCGTTGCTCGGCGTTTTGCGTGTATCCAGGCCCCCGCCTTGCTGCGTTGTTGAGTTAATTTGTCGGTTAATGTTCGCTGTTGATAACAGCTGAGTAGTGTAAACAACAGTACGCAATTATATATGGGTGTCCATGCTG
>CALKBB010000095.1 GCA_937989795.1 uncultured Collinsella sp.
ACCAACCTCATCAACCGCTTCTATGACATCGCCGACGGCAAGATTCGCTACGACGGCATCAACGTCAACAAGATCCGCAAGGCAGACCTGCGCCGCTCGCTGGGCGTGGTGCTGCAGGACGTAAACCTGTTCACCGGCACCGTGATGGATAACATCCGCTACGGCAATCTGGATGCCACCGACGAGGAGTGCATCGCGGCAGCAAAGCTCGCCGGCGCGGACGACTTTATCACCCGCCTGCCCGACGGCTACGACACGATGCTCACCGGCAACGGCGCCCAGCTGTCGCAGGGCCAGCGCCAGCTGATCTCGATCGCACGCGCCGCCGTCGCCGATCCGCCGGCGATGATCCTGGACGAGGCCACGTCGAGCATCGATACCCGCACCGAGGCCATCGTGCAAGCCGGCATGGACAAGCTCATGGAAGGCCGCACGACGTTTGTCATCGCGCACCGCCTGTCCACCGTGCGCAACTCCGACGCGATCATCTGTCTGGATCACGGCCGCATCATCGAGCGCGGCAACCACGACGAGCTGATTGCCAAGCGCGGGTATTACTACCAGCTCTATACCGGAGCGTTTGAGCTGGAGTAGTTCGGCTCGCCGAGATGGCCGATTTGCCGCTCATTCGTCGGGCATGACCCTAAGGTCAATGCCCTCCTCTTTCGGGGCAAATCGACTCATCTCAACGACCCAAACACAATGCACCGCAACGAATAAAGCCTCCGCAGCCACACGAGCTGCGGAGGCTTTATTCATGCCGGCCGGAAACCGTATCCCACTTTTCGGGCCCAAAATGGGATGCCGTTTCCCGCTGGACCCCCTCCGGGAAACGGCATCCCATTTCAAGGGAGTAAACCGGGATGTGATTTCCCCTAACGGCACCTTTGGGAAGCCGCATCCCACTCTAGACGCACAAAACGGGATGAGCTTTCCCATGGTGATCCAAGACCAGAAGCATGTCCGATAGCGCGGCCAGGTCAAGAACAACAAGGCAAGCGTCACGCCAATTTGGACGAGCGTCTGCTGCAGTTTGAGGCTGCTGGCCCATATGGTAGAGTTAACCACCCATGAATTTCAGCACACTGCGTGCTACCTGTTCTTTTGTCATTTAGGGGAGTGAACTTGTGAATACTTCTGTCGCCAAGAAGGCCGGCCAGGCGGTGCGCCTGCTCATGATGGTGCTCACGGCAGTTCTCATCTTCTTCTTCATCAATGTTATGCTGCTCGTCTCCGATATCCAGGGCACGGCGCGTGTGGTCAACTACGCCGGCCTGGTACGCGGCACCACGCAGCGCATCGTGAAGCTCGAGGACGCAGGCCAGTCACAAGACGACCTGCTCAAGGCCGTGGATTCATACATTAACGGCTTGCGCTACGGAAGCGACGACCTCAATCTCGTCCGTCTCGACGACGATGAGTATCAGGCAAAGATGACCGAGCTTGCAAATTATTTTGATGAGCTTTGCACCGAGATCATCCGCGTGCGCGAAGTCGGCTATGAGAACACCGACATCATCTCCATGAGCGAGGAGTTCTTTGGCATTTGCGACGATGCTACGCGACTCGCAGAGGACTACTCTCAGGAGAAGGCGTCGGCGCTCAACTATCTCGAGGGCTTGGTGATCATCGACATCGTGGGCTTGGTGGCGACCTTTGCGGTCGAACTTGTTCGCGCGGTGCGCACTGCCGCGCTCAACCGAGAGCTGCAGAGCAAAGTCTATCTCGACGAAGCCACGGGACTGCTCAACAAGAACAAGTGCGAGGAGATCTTGGGGCAGGAGCGGCCTGTCTCCGCGGAGGCGCCCGTTGCGGTGTGCGTCTTCGACCTTAACAATCTGCATACGGTCAATAACAACTTCGGCCACGAGAAGGGCGACGAATACATCCGTTCTTTTGCCCAGCAGCTGGGGTGCGTGGCGTCCGAGACCTGCTTTGTGGGCCGCGACGGTGGCGATGAGTTTATCGCGGTGCTGCGGGATGCCGATCGAGCTGCCGTGGAGTCCTGTCTCGCTCGGGTTCGTGCGAACGTGAACGAGCATTCCGAGGCTCATCCCGACATGCCTATCAGCTATGCAGTGGGCTACGCGCTTTCCAGTGATTTTGATGAACCGCCTACGATGCGCGAGCTCTTTTCCCAGGCCGACAAAAACATGTACATCGACAAGAACCGCGTAAAGACAGCTGAGGCAGCCGGGCTGCAACGCGAGGACCGCTAAACCCGTCCCAAATGAGCTATTTGAGAAGTTGTGCCATGGCGTTGACGAATTTTTGGACTTGGAGGGTGGGCTCGAGCGGGTAGTGCAGAAAGACCGGCACCTCGCGGCCGCACAGGAACGGCACGCCCACAAAGGCTGGGTGCACCCCCGACCACGCTCCGCAGGTGAGCACCGCGTCGCCCTTTTCCTCCGCCTCGTTAAAGAGCGCAAAGTCGAAGCTATCCACATCGATCACGTCCACACCGCCGTCGGCCAAAAGGTCGATACGCAGACTGTCCATGGCGTCGTTGCCGTGGCGGAGCACGCGCAGGCGCATGCCCTCCAAGTCGGCAACCGTAATGCGTGTCGTGCGCGCCAGCGGGCTCGTGCGCGGCAGGTCGATATAAAACGGCACGTTAACGATGCGGAGCTTTTGACAGGTGTCGCCCCAGCGCGGTGTCGAAAAACTCGACTGCACCACATCCACCTCGCGACCAAGGCTGCGCATGACGGATTCGCGCTCGTCATAGAGGTCGCTTACCGGCACGATCTCGAAGCGCAGCGATGGCTCCAGATCGTGGATGCCCGACCACATCGACAGCGTCTGGCGCCCCGGGCACATCATCGACACGCCCAGGCGCACAGCACCGCCATCGCCCGCCGCGCGTCGGGCACGGCGCAGCGCGTCCTCGGACTGTCGCA
>CALKBB010000096.1 GCA_937989795.1 uncultured Collinsella sp.
AGCCGCAGTAGGCAGCCTGAAAGGCAATCTGGCTTCCCAACACGCCGCCACCGGCAACACAAACGGTCTTGTAGCTCATGGAACGGTCCTCTCTTACGTAATTCCATAGATGTGTATTTATTCAACCGTAAGGATGACGCGCGATGGGGGATGGGTTCTATAAACGGACGGTATTTTGCCGCGAACGGCTACACCTGTTCATTATTTCAAGGCTCCGAGGGCGATTTTTGATGCCGCAGAAACGTCGTTTTCGGAAGTATGCGGCAAATTCTAGAACTCTCGAGCGCACCCCAGTTTTTCGCCAATAAAACCGCAGGTACAGAGCTTGGACATATCCGGTGTGCTCGGCCTATTCAGATTTTGCCGCATACTTCCGAAATCTAAGTTCGCAAAGGGTGATAGTCGGGGCGTTTACGCAACATATGTCCAGCAAAAACGGGTGATAGCCGGTACGGCCACCACCCGTTTGTCTCATATCCAGCCCATAGCAGACCGTCTACTTCTTAATGCCGCGTCCCAGACGCTTGGCGACCGATGCAACGGCCTCCTCGCTGGCCGGCCCGCAGCTCACGCAGCCGTCGTGGGCACGCATCTGACCGGTGACCTCGTCCATCGCGAGCGGCGCCACCTTCTCGAGCTTAAAGCCCTTACCGGCGCGCATGTTTTCCTTGGCCACGCTGATCATAAGCTTAATGCGGTTGAGCTGGTTGACCTCAGATGCACCGGGGTCGTAGTCCACCGCAACGATGTTGCTCTCGGGATGCTGACGGCGCAGCTCCTTGATCACGGCCTTGCCCACTACGTGATTGGGCAGGCACGCGAAGGGCTGCGTGCAGATGATGTTGGGCGCACCGTGATCGATCAGGTCGAGCATCTCGGCCGTGAGCAACCAACCCTCGCCCATGTTGTTGCACACCGAAAGCACCGTGCGGGCCTTGTCCGCCATGGTGCCGATGCGCTCGGGCGCCTCAAAGCGCTTGGACTTTTCGAGCATCTCCTCCACCGGCGTACGCATCCAGTCCACGAGCTTAATAAGCGCTTGCATGCCCGCGCGCGTAGTGGCAGAGCTTCCCAGCTCGTCCTTCTGCAGCTCGGCATTGCTCATGGAGTACAGGAAGAAGTCGAGCAGGCCCGGCACCACGGCCTCGCAGCCCTCGCGCTCGATCACATCGACCACATGGTTGTTAGCCGTGGGGTGGAACTTGACCAAGATCTCGCCGACCACGCCCACGCGCGGCTTGGTGCCCTCGCCCACAAGCGGCATGGTGTCGAACGCGTGGATGGCCTCGCGGCACAGCTTGGTGTAGTTGTGACGGTTGAACTTAGGCGCCAGCTTGCGGGCGCGCGCCATGTACTCCTCGTAGAGTGCATTGGCAGCACCGGGCGTGGCCTCGTACGGACGGCAGCGATAGAGCATCTGCATCATCACGTCGCCAAAGAGCACCGCGTAGACTGCCTGCTTAAGCAACGCCGGCGTAATCTTAAAGCCGGGGTTGTCCTCGCCCAGCGCCACGGCCGAAAGCGAGATCACCGGAATCTCGGGGTGGCCGCTCTCGCGCAGGGCCTTGCGGATGAGTGCGATGTAGTTGGTGGCACGGCAGCCGCCGCCGGTTTGGCTGATAACCACGGCCGTCTTGGACAGATCGTACCGACCGCTCTCGATGGCCTCCATAATCTGGCCCGTCACCAGGATCGACGGGTAGCAGATGTCGTTGTTCACGTAGCGCAGGCCGGCCTCGACGGCGTCGTGATCGGTCGAGGGCAGCAGCTCCAAGTTGTAGCCAGCACCACGGAACACCTCTTTGACCAGGTCAAAGTGGATCGGCGCCATCTGCGGGCACAGGATGGTGTAGCCCTCCTCACGCATCTGCTCGGTAAAGGGCACCTTGGGCCACGCGGTCGAAGCACTCTCGCGCTGCGCCTCGAACGTGTACTTGCGGCTCGCGAACGCGGGAGCGTCCGTGGAGGGAGCCACCGGCGCGGCATCGCCCTGCCCGTAGGCCTCGCCCGCGGCCGTGGCCTCGACCAAGCGCTCGGCCTCCTGGTCCTTGAGCGCTGCCATGAGCGAGCGGATGCGGATGCGTGCGGCGCCCAGGTTGGACACCTCGTCGATCTTGAGCACGGTGTAGATCTTGCCGCTGGCCTCCAGAATCTCCTGCACCTGGTCGGTGGTCAGGGCGTCTAAGCCGCAGCCAAAGGAGTTGAGCTGGATCAGGTCCAGGTCGTTGCGCATCGTCACAAAACGGGCGACGGCGTACAGGCGGCTGTGGTACATCCACTGGTCGACGACGCGAATCGGACGCTCGGGCTTTACCAGATGCGCGAGCGAGTCCTCGGTAAAGACCGCAAAGCCAAAGCTCGAGATAAGCTCGGGCAGGGCATGGTTGATCTCGGGGTCGTTATGGTAGGGACGACCGGCGAGCACGATGCCGTGACCGCCGTGGTCCTCGACCCACTTAAGGGCCTCCTCGCCCATGGTCTGGATGTCCTCGTGGAAACGCGCATCGGCCTCGTAGGCGGCGTTGACGGCGGCATCGACCTCAGAGCGCGTGATCTTGGGACCGCGCACGCGACCGCGACCGGCCTCAGCATCGGCCACACGGTCGACGGCGAGCACCTGGTATAGACGGCGCTTGAGCTCGGTCTTGTCGTGATAGGGCACAAACGGGTACAGGAACTCGATGTTCTGCTCACGGATCTCGTCGATGTTGAGCGCCAGCGCCGTGGGGTAGCTCATGACGATGGGGCAGTTATAGCAGTTGCCGGCGGTCGGATCCTCCTTGCGCTCCCAGCGCACGCACGGCATCCAGATAAAGTCGACGTCACGGTCGATGAGGTTCATCACGTGGCCGTGGCTCATCTTGGCCGGATAGCACACGCTCTCGGACGGCATGGACTCGATGCCCGCCTGGTAGGTCTTTTTGCTCGACTGGTCGGACAGCTGCACGCTAAAGCCCAGGCGCGTAAAGAACGCATGCCAGAAGGGGTAGTTCTCGTACATGTTGAGTGCGCGCGGGATACCCACGGTGCCGCGCGGGGCCTCGTCGGGGCTCAGGACCTCGCGGTCAAAGAGCAGCTCGTTTTTCTTTTTGAAGAGGTTGGGGGCCTCAGTCTTCTGCTTTTTGTGGCCGGCGCCCTTCTCGCAGCGGTTGCCGGTAATGAAGCGCCTACCGCCGCCAAAGTCGTTGACGGTAAGCTGGCAGTTGTTGGAGCAGCGACCGCAGCGGACATGCTTTTGCGTCACGGTGAGGTGCGCGATGTCCTCGGCTGAAAGGATGGTCGAGGTGCCGTCGGCGCCGGCGCGATCGCGGGCGAGCAAGGCCGCACCATAGGCGCCCATGCAGCCGGCGATGTCGGGACGCACGGCGTGAACGCCAGTGAGCTGCTCAAACGCACGCAGCGTAGCGTCGGACATAAAGGTACCGCCCTGGACGATCACTTGGCTGCCAATCTCCTTGGGGTCGCGCAGCTTAATGACCTTGAACAAGGCGTTCTTGATGACGGAATAGGACAGGCCGGCCGCAATGTCGCCCACCGTGGCGCCTTCCTTTTGCGCCTGCTTGACGCGCGAGTTCATAAAGACCGTGCAGCGACTGCCCAGGTCGACCGGGGCCTTGGCATGGATGGCGGCGTCGGCGAACGCGCGCACGTCCATGTTCATAGAGACGGCGAAGCTCTCGATAAAGCTACCGCAACCCGACGAGCAGGCCTCGTTGAGCATGATGTGCTCGATTACACCGTCCTTGACGCGCAGGCACTTCATGTCCTGGCCGCCAATGTCCAGAATAAACTCGACGCCGGGCAGGAACGCCTTGGCGCCGCGCAGGTGCGCAACGGTCTCGATCTCGCCGGAGTCGGCCTTGAGGGCTTCGATGAGCAGTGCCTCGCCATAGCCGGTAGTGGTCACGTGGCCGATGGTGCAGCCGGCAGGGATATGGTTGTAGAAATCGGCCATGATGACCTTGGCCGTGCCTAGGATGTCGCCGTTGTTGTTGCCGTACCAGGTGTGCAGCAGCTGGCCGTCCTCGCCCACGAGTGCGGCCTTCATGGTGGTGGAGCCGGCGTCGATGCCGATGAACACGCGGCCGGTGTAGCCGTCGAGCTTGCCCTTGGGGACGACTTCCTGGTCGTGGCGACCCTTGAACTCGGCAAAGTCCTCGTCAGTGGCAAAGAGCGGATCCAGACGCTCGACCTCGGCACCCTGCGTGTCACCCAGGGCATCGATGGCCTCGATGAGCTGAGGGAACGTGCTGAGCTTGTTGGACTCGTGCGCCATGGCGGCGCCGCTCGCCACAAACAGGTGAGCATTTTGGGGCACAATGCGGTGCTCCTCGTCCAGATTGAGCGTGAGGTAGAAGCGGTGGCGCAGCTCGGAGAGGTACTGCAGCGGGCCGCCCAGGAAGGCGACGTTGCCGCGGATGGGACGGCCGCACGCCAAGCCCGAGATGGTCTGAGTCACGACAGCCTGGAAGATGGAGGCGGCCACGTCCTCGGGGCGGGCGCCCTCGTTGAGCAGCGGCTGCACGTCGGTCTTGGCAAAAACGCCGCAGCGGCTGGCGATGGGATAGATGGTGGTGGCGTTGGCCGCGAGTTCGTTAAGGCCGCTGGCGTCAGTGTGCAGCAGGGTTGCCATCTGGTCGATGAACGCGCCCGTGCCGCCGGCGCAGGTGCCGTTCATGCGCTGCTCGATGCCGTTATCGAAGTAGATGATCTTGGCGTCCTCGCCGCCCAGCTCGATAGCGACATCGGTGGCCGGGATGAGGGTCTCGACGGCACGCTTACTGGCGATGACCTCCTGGACAAACTCCAGGTCGAGCCACTGGGACAGCAGAAGGCCGCCCGAGCCGGTGATGGCGCAGGTCATCTGGACCGTCGGCAGCACGGTCGCAGCGCCCTCGAACAAGTCGCGGGCGCAAGCGCGGACGTCGGTGTGGTGACGCTGGTACTTGGCGTAGACAATCTGGTTGTCGTCGTTGAGCACGGCGAGCTTAACGGTGGTGGAGCCCACGTCGATGCCCAGGTGCAGGTTGCCGCGGGCAGCCTCGGGGTTGAAGATCGCGCCTTCGGGGGCCTGGGCGGCGGCTACGGGCTCAGCGGCGGTGGCGGGCTCGCTGACGACGGACGTCTCCCCTGCCACGTTCTTGGCATCGGCGACAGCCTCGGCAACTTTCTCGGCAGCCGCGGTCGCGGCCTTCTGCGCGGCGTCCACCACGACGGGCGCAGCCTCGCGTGCGGCAGCGACCACACGGTCTTTAATGCCCTCGACGAGTTTGCTCATTGTCTCTCCTCTTAGTTGTTGGACTCGATGGTTGCGGCGGTATCGGCCGCGTCCTCGAGCTGCAGATTCAATAGCTTCATGCCGTATTCCGGCACGTTGATATCGATGGGTTGGCCATACAGGTCACCAGGGCGCACAAAAGCGATGACCGTCATAATGCGCGCCATGGTCTCGGGCGATTCGGAAAGGTCACGCTCAAACCAACGTTGGATCATGCCGACCTCGGCACTCACAACATAGGTGACGTAGTAGTCAAAGAAGGTGCCCAGTGCCAAACCCAAAATGCCCGTCTGTGCACGCGGCACCACGGCCTCGCGGGCGGTATCGATGATCTTTTTAATAAAGGCGGGGTCGCCGCCCGGGCCCAGCAGGGCCCCGATAAGGTCGCGATTAGCCGCAAGATAGCGCAGCAGCTCAACCGAACCGGGTGCCGGCTCGAGCTCGTCGATGTTGCGGTAAAGATCGGGTAATTGAGCTGCGGTGATAAGCTCCACCCGCTCGCGAATCTCGGCAAGCAGGCCGTTCTCGATCTGGCTGATAAAGTCAGGGATATCGCGGTAGTGCGAATAGAACGTGCGGCGCGTAAGGCCAGCGCGCTCGGTGAGCGACGCGACATTAATGCGCGAAAGGTCGCCGCTTTCGGCAAGCTCGCTGGCAAGTGCCTGGCGAAGGGCACGCTGCGAGCGAAGGGACCGGCGATCGCATTTCTCGAGCTGGGACAAGCGTCCTCCTTGTTACTCAACCTGTGCGCTATTGCACAGTGCGAGTATTATTGCACACCGTGTGCATCAACACGTAAAGGCAATATTTTGGATGTGACAAAGGGACTGTCCCTTTGTCACATTATTCGATGACAGTACGGGAGTTTTGCTTGCGCATGGTGGCGAGCATGTGTTTGGGGACGGCGTGGACCATGCAGCTGCCGATGGTCGCGCTCGCGGCGGCCTTAGCTGCATCGCTTGCGTTTTTGGTCGCGTAGCTGTGGCGGAAACGTTTGAGCATGGCAATGTCGTTGCCGCCGTCGCCGTAAACCGCGACCTCGTCCTCGGCAATACCGTAGTAGCCCGCCAGCCAAGCCACACTCTCGCCCTTGTTGCACGCCACGTCCGTGATCTCAAACATCACCGGATCAAACGGCGCGTTGACCACACGGTCCGAGCGCTCAGCCAAATATGCCTTAAGGTCGCACTCCAGCTCGGGCGAGGTCACGCGGCAGTTGATCTTGCAAACATCGTGGCGCAAGATGTCGCCGATCGACTGATCGAAATACTGCTCCTCGTGATAGCCGCCACGCGCGCGCATGCCGCGCATCACGATGCGCTTGATAGGGCTGTCCTTCTTAAAACCCGCCTGGTGCATCTCGAACGAACCGCCCGAGAACATGCCATCGGGCGTGGAGCAGTCGAAGCAAATGTCCGGGAACGCCTTGAGCAGCTCCTCGGTAATCTGCGGGTCGATGGTCCAGGTCTTGAGCACCTCGCCATGGCTGTCGCGCACGATTGATCCATTGGAGCAGCAGGCGTCAAGCGCCAGGCCCGTAAAGCCATGCTCGCCGATTGGCAACGTCGAGCGCCCGGTCGCGGGAACCACGTGGAGTCCCGCCTCAGTCAGCTCGCGAATGGCACGGCGGATGGTCCCATCCGCCTCGTGCAGGGTGTTCAGCAGCGTTCCGTCTAAGTCGCTCGCAAACATCTTGATCATGGGCATGCCTCTCCTTCGTCTGCACGATATTGTAGACGAGAACGGGCGCACCCCAAGAGAGGCACGCCCGTCGGGCGAAAGATTGTCCTACACCGCGGCGGGGCCGTGTTCGCCGGTGCGAATGCGGATAACCTCCTCGACCGGCTCGACCCAAATCTTGCCGTCTCCAACGGCACCGGTGCGAGCAGCGTTGCAGACGATGTCGACAATGCCATCGACGTGCTCATCGGCGCAGATAAGGGTGAACTGCACTTTAGGGATCGTGTTGACAAGCAGTTCGTTGCCGCGCACGTATTCCTTCCAGCCATGCTGTGCACCGCAGCCCTGAACCTGGTTGATAGTCATACCGCGAACATCAGCAGCAAACAGCGCGTCTTTAAGAACCTCAAGCTTCTCGGCACGAACAATCGCCGTAATCTTTTTCATAATGAATTCCTCTCTTTATCAAATAAGTGAATTGCCATTCAATGACGCGGGTTTCCCAGGTGCCGCAGATTGGGTTGAAAGAGGAGCGCCGCGTACTTTTGTACGCAAGCGACGGTTTGAAACCCAAGGTGCAGTGCCTGGGGAAGCCGTTAGTCAAGTCCGGAGAAAGAAGGATACGCGCTCTCGCCGTGCTGACTCGCATCCAGGCCCAACGCCTCGTCGGCCTCGTCCACGCGCAGGCTGCCATGGAACAGTGCCTTGACTACCGCCGCGATCACCAAGTCGAGCACCAGCACAATAACGACCGTCACCACAATGCCCAAAATCTGCGAGACGAGCAGCGACACGTCGCCCGTGTAGAACAGGCCACCCTTACCGGTCCACAAAAGCTCCGGCACGCAGAACAGGCCCGTGAGCACGCCGCCCAAGATGCCGCCGATACCGTGACAACCGAACGCGTCGAGCGCATCGTCGTAGCCAAACCTGGTCTTAAGATGGCTGATGGCCAGGTAGCAGACAGGCGATACGACCAGGCCCATAACCAGCGCTGCCCACGGCTCGACAAAGCCCGCGCCCGGCGTGACCACCACAAGGCCCGCAACCAGACCGGTGCTGGCACCCACCAGCGTGGGGCGACCGGTGTACACGCGCTCGACGGCAAGCCACGAGACCATGCCCGCCGCGCTGGCCGTCACGGTGTTGAGGATGGCGAGCGCCGCCACGGCGTCGGCCTTAAACTCGCTGCCGCCGTTAAAGCCAAACCAGCCAAACCAAAGCAGGCCGGCGCCCAGCGCCACAAACGGCACGTTATGCGGACGGTAGCTCACCATGCCAAAGCCGCGACGACGGCCGAGCATTAAGCAGAGAATCAGGCCCGTAAGACCGGACGAAATGTGCACTACGTCGCCGCCGGCAAAGTCGAGCGCGCCGATGATGTCGCCGGCTTCCGCGTAATCCAGCGTCTTGCGGAACATTTCGATACCGGTGATAACCGTCTGACGGGGCTTGTCCATCAGGCCGACGATTTCTACGGGGTCGTTCAGCTTGATTACGCCGCGCTCTACACGACCGGTGGCCACGGTGCCGCGGCCGGTGATGGTCATGGTGTCCTCAACGGGCATGATGAAGGGCTTGTCCTCATCGCGCTCGGGGTTGGGGATGTAGCTGTCAACAGCGTCCATCAGCTCGTAGATGCACTGGCACTCGGGCGCATGCTTCGGATCGGAACCGTCGTTCTGCATGTACTCCAGCGCCTTCAGCGCGGAACCCTTGATGATCGGAATGTCGTCGCCGGGGAAGTCGTAGCTGCTCAGCAGTTCGCGTACTTCCATTTCAACCAGCTCCAGCAGCTCCTCGTCGTCCAGCAGGTCAACCTTGTTCAGGAAGACCACGATGTAGGGCACGCCGACCTGACGGGCCAGCAGGATGTGCTCGCGGGTCTGGGGCATGGGGCCGTCGGGAGCGGACACCAGCAGGATCGCGCCGTCCATCTGCGCAGCGCCGGTGATCATGTTCTTTACATAGTCGGCATGGCCGGGGCAGTCCACGTGAGCATAGTGACGCTTTTCGGTCTCGTACTCTACGTGGGCGGTGTTGATGGTAATGCCGCGGGCGCGCTCTTCGGGCGCCTTATCGATTTCGTCATAGCGCATCTTCTGCGCATGTCCCTCGCTGGCCAGCACCATCGTGATGGCAGCCGTCAGGGTCGTCTTGCCGTGGTCAACGTGGCCGATCGTGCCGATGTTTACATGCGGCTTATTGCGCTCAAACTTTTGCTTAGCCATGGGAATAATCCTCCTCTTTAATCAGAAAGATGTAATTACTTGCCGACAACCTTCTCCGCGATGGAGCGAGGCACTTCGGCATAATGATCGAACTGCATGGTGAAGACGCCGCGGCCCTGCGTGCGGCTGCGGAGGCTGGTGGAATAACCAAACATCTCCGACAGCGGGGCTACGCCGTGCACCACCTGCTCGGTGTTGCGGGACTCCATGCCCTGAATCTGTCCGCGGCGGGCGGTCAGATCGCCGATCACATCGCCCAGATACTGTTCGGGAACGATGATTTCCAGCTTCATCATGGGCTCCATCAGCTTGGGATCGGCCTTGGCCATGGCTTCCTTGAAAGCCATAGAACCGGCGATCTTGAACGCCATT
>CALKBB010000097.1 GCA_937989795.1 uncultured Collinsella sp.
GTTGCCCTTCAGGCCAACGCTTGCCAGTGCGGCTTCTGCTTGGTCCTTGGTCAGGCCGACAAGTTTGGGAACCTCAACCTTTTCGGAGGGCTTGGGGCCCTTGGAGATTACCAGGTTCACCTTGGTGCCCTTGGTCTTCTTGGTGTTGCCGTTGGGCGTCTGCTCGGCGACCTTGCCCTCGTCGACATCGTCGTTGTAGCTTTGGTCGATGGTGCCGACCTCGAGGCCAGCTTCCTTGATCAGCTCGACGGCAGTCTGCTGGTCCTTGCCCAGCACATCGGGCACGGTGACCTGCTCGCCGCCAAAGAGTCCTGTGGCAAAGGCCACCACGATGCCGATGACGGCAACGGCTGCCACCACGGCGGCGATGATCTTGTTCTTGTTGGATTTGGGCTTTTCGACCTCGTAGGAGCCGGTGGAGCCCGAAACCGAGCTACGGGCGGTATTTTGGCCGCTCACGCCCGAGACGGGACGCACCATGGCGCGCGTCTGATCGGAAAGCTCGCGAGTCTTGGTGGCACCCAGCTCACTGGGGGCACCGATGATGCGCGTGGGCTCCGAGACGTTGACGGCACGGCCCGACAGGTAGCTGTTGAGCACCTGACGCAGCTCGTCGGCGGTCTGGAAGCGGTTTGCCGGGTCCTTCTCCATGCACTTAAGGATGATGCGCTCAAGGTCGGCGTCGACACCGGAGTTGATCTGGCTCGGCGGAATAGGCAGCTCGTTGACCTGCTTGAGTGCGACCGAGATAGCGTCGTCACCGTCAAAGGGGACGCGGCCGGTGGCGCACTCGTACATCACGACGCCCAGCGAGTAGATATCCGAGGTGGGGCCGAGGTCCTGACCGCGGGTCTGCTCGGGGCTGACGTAGTGGGCGGTTCCCAGCACGTTGTTGTCTTGCGTGAGGTGGCTGTTCTTGGCGCGCGCGATGCCAAAGTCCATCACCTTGATGTTGCCGTCGGGCAGCACCATGATGTTCTGCGGCTTAATGTCGCGGTGGATGATCTCGTGCTTGTGGGCGACCGAAAGCGCGGAGCTGATCTGCGAGCCGATCTGGGCGACCTTCTTGGGGTCGAGGGCGCCGTGGCTCTTGATGCCGCTCTTAAGGTCGGTGCCGCGCAGGTACTCCATGACGATGTAATAGGTGTCGCCGTCCTTGCCCCAATCGTAGACGCCCACGATATAGGGGGAGGAGAGACCGGCTGCTGCCTGGGCCTCCTGCTTAAAGCGTGCGGCAAAGGTGGCGTCGCCGGCGTACTGCGGCAGCATGATCTTGACGGCAACCGTGCGGTCGAGGACCTGATCTTGCGCACGGAAGACGGTCGCCATACCGCCCGTCCCCACCTTATCCTTGAGGAGGTATCTTCCCCCGAGGACCCTCTGTTCCATTCCTGCTCCTAACATAACTATTCGCTCAACGATGTGTGTAGTACCTATGATGTGGCCGCTGGGGCCGTGTGGCGCCTTGCCACTAGCCTGTTGGCTGCGGTGCGCCACATGCTCGTGCTTCGATCACGGGCATCACGCTCCTTGGGCGGCAAGTGCCGCGGTCAGGACGATGCCGGCGATCTTGGCCGCCTTGACGTCGTGCTTGTCGTAATCCTCCAAGGCCACCGAGATGGCGACCGTGGGTGAATCGTAAGGTGCAAAGCCAACGAACATGGAGTTGACGTTAGTGCCGCTGATCTCGGCCGTGCCAGTCTTGCCGGCGACCTTGACGCCCTGAATCTGGGCATCGGTGCCGGTGCCGGACTGGACGACGGCAAGCATGGCCTGCTTGACCTGGTCGGCCGTGGCGGAGCTGACGGCCTGACCAAGCGAGCGGGACTGCGTGGTCTTGACCACGGTTCCGTCCGGGGCGAGTACCTGGGCTACAAAGTACGGGTCCATGACCACGCCGCTGTTGGCGATGGCCGCCGCTAGCACGCAGTTTTGCATGACGGTGGTCTGCGGACCTGGCGTGTGGTCCATGCCGACAGGCTGGCCGGCTCCTGCCCAAGCAGTCTCCCACTCGGTCATGAGCGAGGGATCGGCCATGATGGACGCCGCGGAGGTAAGGTCCTGGCCAAGCTTTTGCCCATAGCCAAAGGCGTTGGCAAACTGGACGAGCGAGTTGGCGCCGACCTCGTTTGCCACCTGTCCAAAGACGACGTTGGACGACACAGCGAAGGCCTGCTGCAGGCTGATGGTGCCGAAGCTTTGGTTGCCATGGTTGGTGACCGGCGCGTTGCCGATATCCATGGAGCTGGGCGCCTTGTAGGTGCTCGTAAGGCTGGCGGTGCCGGTCTCGAGCGCCGCGGCAAGTGTGACGACCTTAAACGTGGAGCCCGGGGTGTAGAGCGCGTTCATGGCGCGGTCGTACATGGAGCCGTCCTCGCCACCACCCGATTGCATCAGGGCGTCG
>CALKBB010000098.1 GCA_937989795.1 uncultured Collinsella sp.
GTTCACGGTGCCTGGGCCAGAAATGGAGAGGTCGCCTGTGGATTTAATTGCATCGGCCTCGGCTGTCACATTGAGCTCATCCGTGCTATTCGAGCTCGTTATGTTCAACTCCGCTTTCTGGTTAGTGCCATCCTGCGCTTTGATGGCGGCTCCGGTGTAATCGGGCTCGGTTTTCACGGTGTTCTTGCCCTCGTACGCAATGCTGAGCTTGCCTGCAGCCTTGATTGCACCGCCGCCATAGCCGTTGAGCTTCATGTCGTCGGCGCCGTCCCAGGCCCAGGTGCCCGCCTCGTCGCCTACCGCGGCGCCAGCTTCATATCAGGTGTCGCCGACGTTGACCCGCTCGGCCGCGAGCGAGACGCTCGGCATGAGCAGCGAGCTCACCGTAAGCGCGCATACGGCGCCTACAACGATGCGGCGCGTCACGCGACGCCAACTGCCGTGTGCGAGCAGCGTGCGACGGCGCACGTCGGGCTCGACAAAATGGGCTCCAGAGGTTTTGTCATTGCGCTTGGGGGTCGTGAACAAGGCGGCCATGGTTACTCCCATCCTCATAGGGCCTATGCGACTACATTCAGCATATCTGCAGGATGTAGTCGTCGGTAGTGCCGTTTGGAGGGCAAAATGTCCAAAACTTGGGAAGCAATACGTCGCGCGTCCGTGCGTTGCCCGGCTTTAAAAGAAAAGCGCGGAGCCGCTCGATGCGACTCCGCGCTTTGGTGTTCTGCTTTGGCAGCTTTGCCGCTACGCTACAAAGAAGTAGACGAGGAAGGCGAGGGCTGCGATCCACATGAGCGGCTTGATCTTGGAGGCCTCGCCCTTAAAGAGTGCGACGATCACGTAGGCGATAAAGCCCAGACCGATGCCGGCAGAGATGGAGTAGGTGAAGGGCACGCCGGCGACAATCATGAACGCCGGGAAACCCTGCGACACGTCGGACCAGTCGATCTCGGAGGCCTCGCTCATCATGAGGTAGCCGACGTAGACCAGAGCACCGCAGGTGGCGGCGCTGGAAACGATGGTGACGATGGGGGAGAAGAACGCGGCGAGAATGAACAGCACACCGGTGGTGACGGAGGTGAGACCCGTGCGGCCACCGTCGGCAGCGCCAGAGGTGGACTCGACGAAGGTGGTGATGGAGGAGACGCCCATAAAGCCACCGGCAGCAGCGGCCACGGAGTCGACGACCAGGATGGGACGGATGTCCTCGACATTGCCGTCCTCGGTCAAGAACTCACCCTGCTTGGCGACGGCCATCGCGGTGCCCATGGTGTCGAAGAAGTCACTCATGAGCAACGAGAACGAGATGACGAGGAGCGCGGGGTCGGTAAGGACCTTGACGATGGCAGGCACGCCGCCG
>CALKBB010000099.1 GCA_937989795.1 uncultured Collinsella sp.
GGAGCGCATCGCCATGTACGCCCAGGGCGTCAACTCCGTCTACGACCTGGTGTGGAGCTATCTGCCCGATGGCACGCCCATGACCTACGGCGACGTGTTCCTGGAGAACGAGCGTGAGTTCAGTGCCTACAACTTTGAGGTCGCCAACGTCGAGATGATGCGTCAGAAGTTTGACGACTACGAGGCCGAGTGCCATTCCTGCCTGGAGCGAAAGCTGCCGCTGCCGGCATACGACTGTGTCATGAAGTGCAGCCACGCCTTCAACCTGCTCGACGCCCGTGGCGCCCTGTCCGCGGTCGAGCGCGCCAACTACATCCTGCGCGTCCGCGCCGTCGCCAAGGCGTGCTGCGAGGCCTATATGGCCGAGGTCGCCGGAGTCAACGAGAATGCCGACCAGGAAGGCGAGGTGGCGTAAGCCATGGCAGACGCTAAGGATTTCCTGTTTGAGATCGGTACGGAGGAAATGCCCTCTGCACCGCTGAACAATGCCGTCAAGCAGCTTGGCACCATGATCGCCAAGGGCCTCGACGAGGCCGGTCTGGCCCACGGCGAGGTCCGCGTGATCTCGAGCCCGCGTCGTCTGGCTGCGCTCGTGGCCAACGTCGCCACCGCGACCGATGAGGTCCATGAGGTCAAGCGCGGCCCCGCGGCAAACATTGCCTTTGATGCCGACGGCAACGCCACCAAGGCCGCCCAGGGCTTTGCCCGCAAGTGCGGTGTGGCTGCCGAGGATCTGATCCGTCGCGAGGACACCGACGGTCGCGAGTACGTGTTCGCCGAGAAGAACATTCCCTCCGCGCCGGCTACCCCGATCCTGACGGCCCTGTGCGAGAAGACCATCGCCGGCCTGCAGTGGCCCAACTACCGCAGCCAGCGCTGGGGCCACGAGCACGCTACATTTGTTCGTCCGGTCCGTTGGATCTGCTGCCTTTTGGGCGAGGATGTCGTGCCCGTGTCCTTTGCCGATGTGACGAGTGGCAACACCACGCGCGGACATCGCGTTCTGGGCCCCGGTGACCATGTGGTCGCCAGCCCCGCCGTCTACGAGCAGGTGCTCGAGGACGCCGGCGTGCTCTCTGCCGAGCGTCGTCGTGAGGCCATCCTTGCTGGTATCGCCGAGGTCGAGGCCGCTCGCCCCGGCTGCCATGTCGACACACCTAAGAAGGTCTTTGAGGAGGTCATCAACCTTTGCGAGTGGCCGACGGTGCTCGTCGGTACCTTCGACGAGGAGTTCCTCAAGGTCCCGCACGAGATCATCTGCGAGTCTATGCTCACCAACCAGCGCTACTTCCCGATCTATGACGGCGAGGGCAGACTCACGCGTGAGTTCGTGGTCGTTTCCAACAGCAAACCCGAGAATGCCGAGCGCGTGATCGACGGCAACGAGCGCGTCGTGCGCGCCCGTCTGGACGACGCTAAGTTCTTCTATGAGGAGGACCTGAAGATCTCCCTCGATGAGTTCCGCGAGCGTTTGGCTAAGGTCGCCTTCCAGGAGAAGCTCGGTAGCGTGCTCGCCAAGTCCGAGCGTATTGAGCAGCTCGCGCTCGCCATCGCCCGTGAGGCCCATCTGGGCGCCCACCTTGCCGCCGATGCCGCTCGCGCCGCTCACCTGTGCAAGGCCGACCTGGTATCCAACGCCGTCGTCGAGTTCACGAGCCAGCAGGGCGTGATGGGCGGTTACTACGCCACCGCGATGGGGGAGAACGACGAGGTCGCCCACGCCATTCGCGATCATTATCGTCCCCGCTTTGCCGGTGACGAGCTGCCCGAGGGCACCGCTGGCTGCATCGTGGCCTGTGCCGACAAGCTCGATACCATCGCCGGTATCTTTGCCATCGGTGAGCCCCCGACCGGCTCGTCCGACCCGTACGCGCTGCGTCGCGCCGCTATCGGCATCATCAACATCCTGCGCGACCGCCTGCCGATCGACCCCACGTCGCTTATCGACTTTGCCCTTGAGCTCTATAGCGAGCAGGGCATTGAGTTCGACGCCGCCGAGGTCGCCGAGCAGGTTCGTGACTTCTTCCATGGCCGCCTGGTGAGCATGGCCCGCGACGAAAAGATCCCGGCCGATACCGTTGCCGCCGTCTCCGCGGTGCACATCATCGCCCCGTCCGTCTTCTTCGCCCGTTGCGCCGCCCTCGACGAGGCTCGCAAGAACGACGCCGAGACCTTCGACAACCTGGCTACCGCCTATGCCCGCGCCGCGCACATCTCCAAGCCCGAGCTGGGTGCGGAGTACGACCGCAGCCTGATGGGCGAGGTCGAGCTTGCGCTCGCCGACGCCTCCGAGGCTGCTCAGACCGCTGTCGATGCCGCCCTTGCTACCGAGGATTATCCGGCCGCATTTGCTGCCCTCGCCGCCCTGCGCGCGCCCATCGACCGTTTCTTCGACGAGGTCATGGTCATGGACAAGGACGAGCAGCTCCGCGATAATCGCCTTAAGCTGCTCAACCGCTTCGAGGCCGTTTTCTCCGGCATCGCCAACATCGGTGAGCTTGCTCGTAAAAAGTAAGCCAGCCTGCGCGTAAGCGCAAAAGGAGCCCCGCATGGATTGCCCGGTCACCGCTCGTCCCACCGTTATCGTTATCTCCGACTCGCTCGGTGATACCGCTTGTGAGGTGGTGCTTGCGGCGTCCGGGCAATTTGATGAAGGGGTTTTTCGTTTGTTGCGCCTGCCCAAGGTGAACTCGGTGGAGCAGGTTAAGTCGTTTGTGGGCCCGCGCGTTGATGCGGACCATCGCGACATTGCCGTGTTCCACACCATTGTCGATCCGGCGCTTCGCGCCCGCGTGCTCGATTACCTGGGCATGCTGCATATCCGTTCGGTCGACCTGATCGGTCCTACGCTCGCTGTGCTGTCGTCGCTCATCGGTGTGCCGCCCAAAGGCGTTGCGGGCGTGATTCACAGGACCGATGACCACTATTTCCATCGTATCGAGGCCATGGAATATTTCGTTGAGCACGATGATGGACGCGGCTGCGACGACCTTTCGGGAGCCGATATCGTGCTGCTGGGCGTATCCCGCACGTCCAAGACGCCGCTGTCGATGTATTTGGCCTATCAGGGTTACAAGGTTGCCAATGTTCCTTTGGCCCATGGCATGGAGCCACCGAAGTCGATTTACGAGGTTGACCCGATGCGCCTGTTCGGCCTAATTTCGACCGTCGATGTGATTTCCGAAATTCGCGATAGCCGCTTGGGCGATGACTACGCTCGTGCCGTTGCCGGCTCCTATGCCGAGCCCGAGAGTGTGCACAGCGAGCTTGAGGAAGCTCGTGCCCTCATGAAACGCCTAGGCTGCTTTGTGGTGCGCACCGACGGCAAAGCGATCGAAGAGAGCGCCTCCGAGATCATCAGTCACTTGGAGGAAATCCAAGAAGCCCGTGCCCGTCGCGCCGCCCGCCGCGTTCAACAACAGTAGTCCTTCCTGGGATGACAAGGTAGCTAAAATTGTCCCGTCTCAAATTGACTAGTTTTGGTAAAGCGATTTAGCAGTTTCTATCCCTTTTGACCTGCAACTCGCTTGCAGTGGTATCTTCATAAGGTAACCACCTTTACCTACCGTTTACCGCCGCATTTACCACGTTTACCAAACCCCTCGCCCTCTACGCAAGCCCGTTCAAGTCCCGCCGTATAGTTCCCTCACGGCCCGCATCCGGCGGGTCGATTCGTCACCACGGTCGTGCGCGAGAGCGCATGGAAGGGGAAGTATCGTGAGCGATTGCAAGAGGGTTTACCGTTTTGGAACCGACGCCCAGGGCACCTGTGTCACCGAGGGCGACAAGTCCATGAACTTCGTGCTTGGCGGCAAGGGCGCTAACCTTGCCGAGATGAGCCGTATCGGCCTGCCGGTTCCCGGTGGCTTTACCATTACCTGCCAGACTTGCGTCGAGTACTCCGGTGACGGCAACGTGTGGCCGGAGGGCGCACTCGATGAGATCGTTGCCGCCGAGGCCGACCTCGAGGCCCGCTGCGGCAAGAAGCTCGGCGACGCCTCCGATCCGCTGCTCGTGTCGGTTCGCTCGGGTGCTCCGTTTTCCATGCCCGGCATGATGGATACGGTCCTCAACTTGGGCCTCAACGACGATTCCGTCCAGGGTCTCATCGCCCAGACGCAAAACTCGCGTTTTGCCTGGGATAGCTACCGCCGCTTTATCCAGATGTTCTCCAACGTTGCTATGGGTGTTGACGCCGACCTGTTCGAGAATGCCCTGACACAGGCACGCCTGGTCGCTGGCGTTCGCGTCGATTCCGAGCTTTCTGCCGAGGACCTGCAGGAGCTTGTCGAGACCTTTAAGGGTATCTTCTCCGAGAACGTCGAGGCCGCCCTGTATCCCGAGCTCGAGGTCGTCGACGGCAAGCCCATCTTCCCGCACGACCCGGAGCTCCAGCTGCGCCTTGCCATCCAGGCCGTCTTTGGCAGCTGGATGAACGAGCGTGCCTGCATCTACCGCAAGCAGCATGGCATTTCCGACGAGCTCGGCACCGCCGTCAACGTGCAGGCCATGGCCTTTGGCAACAAGGGCGAGACCTCTGCGACCGGCGTCGCCTTTACGCGCAACCCGGCCGATGGCACTAAGGAGTTCTACGGCGACTTTCTGGTCAACGCCCAGGGCGAGGACGTCGTCGCCGGCATCCGCAACACCGAGCCCATTGCCGACCTCAAGACCACCCCGGGCCTCGAGTCCGCAGGTGAGGAGCTCGAGCGCGTGTTCCTGACGCTCGAGGACCATTACCGCGATATGTGCGATATCGAGTTCACCATCGAGCAGGGCAAGCTCTGGATGCTCCAGACCCGCGTGGGCAAGCGCACCGCCACCGCCGCCCTGCGCATCGCCATCGAAATGGTCGAGGAGGGCCTGATCACCCGCGAGGAGGCCGTGGCCCGTATCGACCCCGCGCAGCTCGACCAGCTTCTGCACCCGCA
>CALKBB010000100.1 GCA_937989795.1 uncultured Collinsella sp.
GATTTGAGCATATTGCGCACGTGTTGTATCACTGGCGCGTGCATCCGGGGTCGACCGCCGACGGTTCCGCCGATAGCAAGCCGTATGCTATTGAAGCCGGGCGCCTTGCACTGCAGCGCCACTTTGACTCGCTGGACGTTCAAGGGACGGTCGAGGAGACCGAGACGCCGTTTGTCTATCGCATGCGTTATACGCTGCCGGAGTCTGCGCCGCTGGTGAGCATTGTGATTCCCACCAAGGTCCACGTATGGACGCTCGATGCCTGTGTGATGTCGATCGCCCAGAAGGCCACATATGCCAACTACGAGATCGTCTTGGTGGAGAACAACAGCGAAGCCCCGGAGACGTTTGCGTATTACGAAACCCTGCCGGAGCGCGTGGCTGCAGTATCCGAAGGCAAGGGCGTCGCACGCGTTGTGTACTGGCCGGGCGAGTTCAATTATTCGCAAATCATCAACTTTGGCGTAGAGCATGCCAAGGGCGACTACCTGCTGCTGCTGAACAACGATACCGAGGTCATAAGTCCTGACTTTATCGAAGAGATGATGGGCTATCTGCAGCGTCCCGATGCGGGCGTGGTGGGCGCCAAGCTTTATTTTGCCGATCATCTGGTACAGCACGCCGGCATTTTGGTCGGCGTGCGCGGCGCACTTGCCCATGCCAACCAGGATTTCTCGGCAAAGCGCGAGGGCTATCTTGCCCGTGCCGTACGACCGGGCAACTATAGCGCCGTAACGGGTGCCTGCCAGATGGTGCGACGCGACGTATTTGAGCAGGTCGGCGGCTACAGCGAGGAATTCGCAGTCGGCTTTAACGATGCGGACTTTTGCCTGCGCGCATGGGAGGCGGGCTATCGCACCATCTTTACGCCCTATGCCGGGCTGCATCACTACGAGTTCACCTCGCGCGGCAGGGAAGACGCCAACGAGGAAAAGCTGCGCCGCTGGAAGCGCGAGCAGGCGCTGTTCATGCAGCGCTGGCCGGAGTTCTTCTTGACGGGCGATCCGTGGTTGGGACCGAACCTATCCTCCGAGAGCGAGTATTTCTCGGTCTAAGGCAATGGTTTTTGGGAAGTGCTTAACTTTCTTTCGCTATGAGCTTGGAAGAAAGCAACGTTGGACTACCTACTAAGACAAATTACGAAAGCTCGATACTTCCGCGATAAGTTTATACAGGCTTATATAACTCGATATTATCCGATATGAGTAGATATCGCACTTGCCTTTGCCGGCTTACCCGCCGGCGTTATGGATCTTATTAACGGCAAGGCGCTTACGTTCTTGCGTCGCGCCCTCCCCGAAGACCTGGTGCCTATCAACCAGGTGGAGGTGGCGCTCTCCATGGGTGACAGCTTTGTCGCGACTGGTTTGACCATAGAGGACGATCTGTTGTCGAGATCCGCAAAGGCCACTAAGGGCTATGCCTATCTGGTGCAACTGGTCGGTTACTCTATTTGGCAACGCGCCAATTTGCATCGTGCCAAAAGTACCATCGTGAGTGAGCGCGATGTTGCCGAAGGCATTGCGCTGGCAGAAGCTCGTTTTCACGATGTTGTTCACGAGCCCGCGATTTCTGGACTGGGGCTCAACGATATCAAATACCTTTTGGCCATGTGCGAGGATAAACAACAGTCCAAATCAGCCGAGATTGCTAGGCGCATGGGTAAAAAGACCAATGAGATCAGCTCTATTAGGGCCAAATTGCTACAAAGAGAGGTTATTCAGGCACCGCGGAGGGGTTACGTGCAGTTTGCCGTGCCGGACCTAGATATCTATCTGCGAGAAAATGCCGAGGAGATTCTCGAACGGTTCTAAATCGAGGCGGCGGTGCACCCCTCGCGTTGACATGGGCCATGAACGTAAATGCGCCAATCAGGCTGTTATAATTCTAGTATCTACGACTAATTAGGGCGAATGGATGTTTATGAAACGACTAAAGTGTTGCGTTGCTTTACTGCTCTCCTTTGTATTTGGGCTCTCTGGCGTGCTCCAGCCTTTTGCGCTGTATGCCGAAACACTCGATTTGGCTCAGGAAGAGTCTAAGGTATCGCAGCCTGCGACCGAGAGCGCTTCTAACACCTCTGCGGATACGTCTGGCGATCAGGCGGAGAGCGATTCGGCTGCCCAGGACTCCTCGACGCCTGATTCAAGCGAGGCTGCGGATGCCGAATCTGCTTCTGCCGATGCAGCTACTGATGAGGTTTCTGACGAGGCGTCTGATGATGACATCGAGGCCCCCCTCGCTGAGAACTCATGGCGTTATGTCGACGGTTCCCTCCGCTCCGATCTTCCTGACGATTATGGCGCAAATGCA
>CALKBB010000101.1 GCA_937989795.1 uncultured Collinsella sp.
CACTATCTCACCTTCCTCGTTGGCCTCGACATCCTCGATTCGCAGATTGCGGCGATCGCGGTGTTCATCGCCCTGTGCGCAGCCACATTCTGGATTGGCGATGACCGGAGCGTGAATAAGATTTGGGGTTGGCGCATCGAGAAGGACCCTCGTTCGTTGCGGGACGAAGGCTTCGAACGGCGCATCGCCGCCCTCGCCGACGAATACGGACTAACGGCGCGAGAGCAGACGATTCTCGCGCTCCTTGCTCGGGGGCAGCGGACCAGCCAAATCAGCGAAGAGCAGTTCATCAGCGTCAACACCGTCCGTACGCACACGCGCAACGTCTACAGCAAGCTGAACGTTCATTCGCATCAGGATCTGATGAAGAAGCTCGCGGATGAGTAGTGAACTGCCTCCTATTTCTGGACACGAGAAATAGGAGGTTTTTGGACTGGTCAAGATTTCTTGGACGGAAAAATAAGCTTCTTCAGGCAACATCTCGCTCTAGGTCGCACGGGACGTTATAGCCGATCGATGAGTGCATCCTCTGTCTGTTGTAGTAGAGCTCGATGCGTTTGAACACGTCCCGCTTCGCCTCCTCCCTCGTCTTGTAGCCCTTGCCGTTCACCAGCTCGCGCTTGAGCGTCTTGAAGAAGGATTCCGCGAGCGCGTTGTCCCATGGGTTGATAACAGAGATGACGGGAACGACCTCTGGAACCATGACGCCATATCGCCCGCACCCCGCGAATCAATGCATCAACGATGCATCGTCTTGCGAGCAAAGCAACATGACCCACCGCAGCGTACTTCGCCGAAGGCGCAATGCGAGGTGTGACAAAGGTGTGACAAAGGTGTGACACGGGGTGCGACAAACCCGAAAGGCGGTAAAGCCCTATTCCTTTCGAAGGGCATAGAACTGCCAGGGGTCATTCGGACCCGATCCGTGCCATTCAAAAATCCCAGCCTCACCCGCCAGGCCCTTGAGCACGCGGATCGCGGTGCGTTTGCTGCGACCGATATGCTCGGCGAGCTCCGCCGCCGTAACTTTGCCGTTGGCAAACGCGAGCCGCACGGCGGCGAGCTCATATTCGCCGAGCACAGCAAGAGACTCTGGCGACAGTTTGTCGTCCAGCGCCTCGCGACGTCGGACGCTCCTCGCCACAATATTGTTCTCGAGCGTGAGCTTGACTTTCGCATTGTCGGGTTCCGAGTACGTCGGCGCATTCAAGAGCATTCCTTGCATCTCGCTGTAGATGCGGGGTATACCCTCGTTGAGCTCACGAACCCACCCGAACTCGACGAGCGTGCGGGCGATGCGCGGGTTTCGCGAGTAACGCGTCTCGCGCATGTTGTCGAGCGTCACGATGTTGGGCAGCGCGCCGGGACTCACGATTTCCAGGCGGTCATCGAACATCGAGACGCGCACGTAGTCGCCGCGAAAGGCATAATCTCGATGAGTCACAGCGTTGACCAAGCCCTCAAACCACGCAAACTCCGGATATTCAGGTACGGTCTGAAATTTACCATCGGGACCGAGAAATTGGAACTCGCGAAGCATACTGGAAACGAGCGCATACGCCCCTTCGATAACCTTGGGCAGCGGGCCACAAAACGTGCGCTCCTTTGTGATATTGAGCCGCTCGCCCGTCTCCATCCTCACGCCGTCGTAGCGCAGCACGCGTACGCGCGCCTGCGGCATCATGGCCGAAGGATCCTGGGCGAACAGCAGCGCACCAGCGACCGTTAGCTTACCATCGCGCATGAAACGTCGGCTCCTGAGCACCTGCTCGTCGGAAGCCTCGGTTCCAAGCAATTCCTTATAGTGGTCAAGCACTTCGTGGTCGACATCCTCGATCGAGGAGTCCGACACGAGCTCGTCCTCGAAAACGCGCTGTCCCTTATCATACTCAAGTGCCGAGACTTGCTCACGCGTCAGCTTAACGCTCTTGTCGTTCTGACGAAGAAACACCTCGCCGTCGCTCGCCCTCGACACGACATGGTTCGGCGAAGCCTCGACATCGAGAACGAGGACTACGTCATCCTCACCCGAGGAGTTCACCACAGGAATGCGCTCTTTACGCACAACAGGACTCGGAGAGCATGTGGCAATCGGGGCGCGTTCGAAATTCTCGACATCACGAGCGCCATTGCGCCTGAAACCAGTCACCTCGCCGTCGTCCTCAATTCCGATAACGAGCTTGCCACCAGCGGCATTCGCAAAAGCGCTTATATGCTTGGCGATCTCCTTGTCGTCTTTGCGGGCGCTCTTGCGATCGAAGTACTGGCTCTCTTTTGTAGAAGTAAATCGGACGACGTCGTTCGTCACTATGGG
>CALKBB010000102.1 GCA_937989795.1 uncultured Collinsella sp.
TCAATCGTCGGGCATGACCAGAAGGTCAATGCCCTCCTCTTTCACGTCACCTTGCTCGCTTAGGGGCGTTTTCGCTGACTTCGCCTAAACATTGGCGTTGCCGTGATTCAACCTGCCAAAAAGGGACAGGTTTATTTTGGCGGGTTTTATCTGGGCAAACGTTGTTGGTGCAATGGGGACTGGTCTATATACACCAAGTTGGTGCAAAGTAGCCTGACCCCTTTGCACCAATAAAAAAGTTGCGGTGAGATAGTTCTTGAATTGGCCTTTTTGATGGCTAAACAGGAACTATCTCACCGCAACTGCGTTGAGCGTTTTTTTTGGCAGCTGGTTTACTTGCTCGCGAACAGCCAGATGAGGACGATCGCGAGGACTACGGCGACAATGCAGACGATGGCGCCGGTGAATTTTATGCGTGAGTCGCGGGTGCGCTCGCGTACGTCGTCCTCGGCGGCTTCGAGTTGAGCCACTTCGTGCTCGGTTTCGGCGTACTCGGCCTTATCGCGGACCAGGGAGCCCGCGAGCGATTCGGTAATCTCGGGATGGTCATGCACTTCGGTCGCCTGCTCGATGATCGACTGCGCGTGCGCGATGTCCGTCTGGGCATTGGCAATAGCCTGCTCTTGCTCTCGGCGCGCCTTGTCCTCTGCGGCGATCTTCTCGCGCAGTTCGCGCTGGCGCGTTGCGGCGGCAGCTTTTGCGGTCTGCAGCTCGTCGCGCGCGGCATCGGCCTCAGCCGTCACGGTCTGATGGGTTCGCTTGGCGTCGGCGATGGGGGCTTGCGCCTGCTCGACAGCGTGCTCGGCGGCTGTGAGCGAATGCTCAAGATCGGCGGTGATGCGCGGGACATCTTCCTCGGCTTTGCGCAGGGCATCGGCCGTGTCGGAGATCTGCATCGAAAGCTCGCTGGTGCGCACCGTGTAATTGGCGGGATTCGCCGAAGGATTGCGCTGCAGCTCGGCATACTCGCGGCGTAGCGTTTCGAGTTGAGCGCGCGTGGCGTCGACGGTTTGCTGCGCTGCGGCAACGCCGGCGTCGCGCTCGGCCTGCACCTTGTCGCGGATACGCTTGGAATCCTCGAGGCGTCGAACGAGGCGGTTACCGGTCTCGCGCGAGCTGGCTTCGCGCGCCTCCACTGCGTTGAGTGCGGCTTTGAGACGCCGCTCGGTGGCGTCGTCCTCTTCCTTCATTTGTTCGAGCTGTGCCTTGAGCTCTGCTGCCTTGGCAGCATGGGTATCGCGGCCGATTTCTGCCGCCGCGGCGGCCTTTTGTGCCGTGTTGATGGTCTGGCGCTGCCCGGCGACGATTTGGTCGTAGCGACCTGCGATGTCCTGGCGCGTCTCGAGCTCCTCGCCTTGATCGGCGATGCGCTGCTCAAGTTCGGCAAGGTGAGCGCGGGCGTCCGCGAGTGCCTTCTTTGCGGCGTTCATCTCGCGCATGGCCGAGGCACCCTGGGCGATAAAGGCGCCCACGGCGCTGGCGGTGTTTGAGACGGCGCCTCCCAGATCGCGGCTGGCTGCTGGGGTGTGCAGGGCGGTCGGGTGACCGGCGTTTGCCGTGCCCGCATCGGGCGTCTGCGGCGTGGCGATGCTGCCGGTGCCGCCCTCGATAACAGAAAAGCCGGCAGCGTGTGGGTCGACTGCATCGGCACCAATGGTGGGGTGCTCGAGCTGCAGAAACGAGGGTATGGTGTTGCCTTGGTCGGAAACGGGGGTCTCGCCGGGCACGAAGGTCGAGGCGGCCTCGGCGGCCTCCTCTTCTTCGGCGTCAACATCGGCGTCGGCCACGGCGTCTTTCATCGCTTTGACGGCATCCATCATGGAGTCCATGACGGCATCGAGCTCTTCTTCCGAAGACACCTCAATGGGGCCTTCCGCTTGCGGGGCGGCGTCCTTTTCGGGGGCGTCGTCCTGAGCGGCCGAATCGTCGTTTTGCTCGCCGGCATCTTCGGCCGCAGGGATTTCCGCCGCAGCGCCATTATCCAGAGCGGCGTCGTCGACGTCGGTATCATTGCAGGTCGCAGCGTCAGTATCTGCGGCGACGTCTGCTGAATCATCAATATGCTGCTGAGTCTGGGGGTCCAGCTCGTCTGTCATAGGCATGTGCTCCTCATCGTTGTTTGTCACCCTATGATAAAGTCTCGCGCCGACATCCCGCGCGCTGCAGCAAAGTTTCAAAACGTGTTCGATGACTCGCATGGATAACAAAAAATCGGTCTCTTTATTCAGTTTGTGCTTGACACCCCCTTCGCCGAATGACGTTGTGCCGTTCGCCTGCTGCGGTCTTTATTTTTCACTTGAACCCGCTAAAGTTGCATTTCAGCTTTTGGCGCGTGAAGTTGGATGCGCGCAGTCGGCGGGTGGGCCCGTCGCGATTTGAAAGGACTTTGATATGGGACTTTTCACTGGTAAGACCGTGATCGTCACCGGCGGCGGCAAGGCCACGCTTAAGGACGGCTCTGCTG
Source organism: uncultured Collinsella sp. (assembly GCA_937989795.1). GTDB lineage: Bacteria > Actinomycetota > Coriobacteriia > Coriobacteriales > Coriobacteriaceae > Collinsella. Next base: position 2,465 of record CALKBB010000102.1, read on the forward strand.
GCTCCATCGGCTACGGCATCGATATCGCTTTTGCCAAGGAGGGCGCAAACCTCGTCATTACCGGTCGCAACGTTGCCAAGCTCGAGGCTGCCAAGGAGTCCCTCGAGGCCGAGTACGGCGTCAAGGTTCTGCCTGTTCAGGCCGATGTTTCGGCTGGTCAGGACAACGAGGCCGTCGTCCAGAACGTCATCGACAAGGCTATTGAGGAGTTCGGCCGCATCGACGCCGTCGTCAACAATGCTCAGGCCAGCGCCTCGGGCGTGACCATCGCCGATCACACCATGGATCAGTTTAACCTGGCCATTTATTCCGGTCTGTATGCCACCTATCTGTACATGCAGAAGGCCTATCCGCACCTGAAGGAGACCAAGGGCTCCGTGGTCAACTTTGCCTCGGGTGCCGGCCTGTTTGGCAACTACGGCCAGTGCAGCTATGCTGCCGCCAAGGAGGGCATCCGCGGCCTGACGAGGGTGGCCGCCAACGAATGGGGCCCCGACGGCATCAATGTCAACATCATCTGCCCGCTTGCTTGGACCGCTGCGCTCGAGAACTTCCAGGATGCCTATCCCGAGGCGTTTAAGGCCAACGTTCACATGCCGCCGGCAGGCCACTATGGCGACGTCGAGAAGGAAATCGGCCGCGTGGTCGTTCAGCTCTGCGGTCCCGACTTTAAGTACATGAACGGCGAGACTGTCACCCTCGAGGGCGGCATGGGCCAGCGT
>CALKBB010000103.1 GCA_937989795.1 uncultured Collinsella sp.
GTCAAGCCGGTCTTTTTGCGCAGCTCGGTGGTGCCCAGGCCGATGGCGGCATCGATGCCGACCGAAAGCGTCTGGTCGTAGTACTCAACGGTAGCCTCGCCGCTGCCGCTCGCGGGGCTCCACGAGCGAATGCGCCCGATGTCCTGACGCTGCAGCTCGCAGGTGAGCAGCGCGCCAAAATCCTTACCGGAGAAATCATCGATACCGAGCGTTTGGGCAAAATCGTTGCCGGAGCCTACGGGCAGGACGGCAAGAGCGGGCCGGACCGCCTCATCCTGTGTCATAAGCCCGTTGACGACCTCGTGAATCACGCCGTCGCCGCCAAGGGCGATAACGGTGCGATAGCCCTGGGCCTGCGCGGCCAGCTCCTTGGCGTGTCCCATGCGCTCGGTCAGCACCAGATCAAACTGGGATGCGCGCGCGGTCATATCCAAAAAGCGTTGCAAGCGCTCGGCAACTTCGTGCGCCGCACCCGACTGGGCGGCTGGGTTGGCGATGATGAGCGTGCGACCAAAATCAGTTGCGTGCATGGAACGACTCCCGGCGTATGACGTGACGGTGCGGTCGCGCTCAGGTCGAATTGCCCCCGATTGTGGCTGCACGGCGAATACTAACGTCTACTCTATCAGGTCGTTGTGGCGCTCGATAGCATCCGCTACCGTACCGCCCTCATCCACAATAAGTGAACGGCGCTTGGGCGAGATGATGCGCTGGGCGGGGTACACGCCGCGGTGTCCGGCGGTTAGGTAGCTGATAAAGGCCACGATGACAAAGAACCCGGCTGCCGTGCCGTGGAACAGGTCGATGGCCATCATACAGGTGGTGATGGGCACGTTAAGGCCGGCGCAGAACACGCCGAGCATGCCGAGAGCTGCCAGAAAGCTGGGATCGATTCCGACGAGGCAACCTATCCAGCCGCCGAGCGCCGCACCGATACCAAACAGGGGCGTGACCTCGCCGCCTTGGAAGCCGGCGCCCAGGGTGAGCGCTGTGACGACCAACTTGATGGCTGCGTCCGCCAGGGTGGTGTTGCCGGCAAATCCAGCGCCGGAAAGCCACGTGGAAAGGCCGGCGTAGTCCCAGGCGTCGAGGAGGGCATAGGTGGCCAAAACCACGAGTGCGCCTATAAGTGCGCGAACGAGGTAATTGGTGATAAAGCGACCGTACAGGCTCTTGACGGTTCGAACCGACCAGGCAAAGAGGCGTGCCGTCAGACCGAAGATGATGGCGCTGATAACAACGATGACGACTGTCTTGGGCGTCATGGCGGGAACGCCGGCGATAACATTCGCCTCGTACTCGGTTCCCAAGGCAAGCGACGTAAAGTAGCCGGTAAACGAGGCAACCAGGCAGTAGATGCCTGCGGTGTAGTCGATCTTGCCGATAAAGCACATCTCCATGCCAAAGAAAGCTCCGGCAAGGGGCGAACCGAATACGGCGCCAAAGGCCGACGAGATGCCGGCGAGCATGAGGTCGTGATGGTCATGCTTTTCGAGGTGGGCGAGGCTCGAGATGTTGCTGGCGATGGTGCCGCCGATCTGCACCGCGGCTCCCTCGCGACCGGCCGATCCGCCCGTTAGGTGCGTGAGCGTGGAGCAGACGAAGGTGAGGACGGCCATGCGCATATGGATGAGGCGTGTGCCCAGAGCGGAGTCGATGACCAGGTTGTTGCCACGCTTGGCGGCGAGACCGTGGTTTTTGTACACCCATGCGGTGGCAACGCCCACAACGGGAAGCAGCGCGTGAATCCACGCATGGTGCTCGCGATAGTCGCTCGCGATATTAAGCGAGGCCAAAAACGCCCAAGCGGCGACGCCCATGGCGAGCGAGACGATGACGACGAGTACGAGCAACTTGGCGCTCGCGAGTAGGTTGCGGGCGTTGCGGCGCGTGTCGGCAGCCAAGAGATGCTCGGAGCGGGTAAGTTGATGCCTGCCTGCCGTGATGACGTCGTTCAGGGAGAAAAAGCCGCCGTCGTCGAGCGGCTGGGAATGATCCTGAGCCTCGTTTGCGCTTTCGGGTTTGTCGTTATGAGCCATACGTTCCTCTTTTAGGTTTGCAACACGAGCATTATAGAACGTGCCAAACGTGATAAACCGGCAGGTTGGTTTCGGTTCTGTTTCGCGGCCTGCAAACGACAGGTGTATTTGCGAGTACAGGCCGAGTCGCGGTCGTGCGTCGGGGGATTATACTGAGACAAGCATAAAGAATCGGCGCCCCTGTTGTGCGCCGTGGCATTAAGAGGTGCATATGGCAGAGAAACTCATTCCGCTGGATGACGCACAGTCGATTGTCCTGTCGCACGTTGCTCCGACCGATCTCGTCGAGATTCCCGTGTGGCAGGCCGCCGGTCTTCCCCTGGCCGAGGACGCGGTGGCCGATATCGACATCTCGCCGTTTGCCAACAGCGCCATGGACGGGTATGCCGTGCGCTCGGCGGACTTGGCGCAGGCATCTGGCGAGGCGCCGGTGACGCTCGATGTTATCGGACATGAGGCCGCGGGTCATGTGTTTGGGGACGCAATCGGCGCGGGCGAGACGGTCCGCATCATGACGGGCGCGCCGGTGCCCGAGGGTGCCGATGCCGTGGTGAAGTACGAGATCGTCGACGTGCTCGACGGTGACGGCAACGAGGGCTCGCGTGTGAGGTTTTTGGCGCCGGCCAAGGTGGGGAAGAACGTTCGCTCTGCCGCCGAGGAGGCCCATGCCGGCGACGTCGTGATGCGTGCTGGCGAGGTTGTGACTCCGGCGGGCGCCGGCTTGCTGGCAAGCGCCGGGTATGCAAGCG
>CALKBB010000104.1 GCA_937989795.1 uncultured Collinsella sp.
GCCGCCCGCCCCAATATCGAGGTCGTTCACGGCGAGGTCACCCAGATCCCCGAGGGCCATGTGGTTATCGCCGCGGGCCCCTTGTGCTCGCCGGCATTGAGCGAGGAAGTCATGAAGCTTGTCGGTGGTGACGCCCTGGCGTTCTTTGACGCGGCCGCCCCGATCGTCGATGCCTCGACGCTCGATATGGACGTGCTGTTCTCGCAGTCGCGCTACGAGGAGCAGGAGAGTGGCGACTATCTCAATGCCCCGCTCAACAAGGAAGAGTACGAGGCCTTTATCGAGGCACTCACCACGGCCGATCGCGTGGTGCTCAAGGATTTTGAGGGCGGTGACCTGTTCCAGGCCTGCCAGCCTGCCGAGGAGGTTGCGCGCACGGGCAAGGATGCCATCCGCTTTGGCGCCATGAAGCCCGTCGGGCTCACCGACCCGCGCACCGGTCGCCGTCCCTGGGCGGCAATTCAGCTGCGCGCCGAGAACAAGGAGAAGACCGCCTATAATCTGGTGGGCTTCCAGACCAACCTGACCTTTGGCGAGCAGAAGCGCGTCTTCCATATGGTGCCGGGCCTGGAGAACGCTGAGTTCTTCCGCTACGGTGTCATGCACCGCAATACCTTTGTCGACGCCCCGCACGTGCTCGATGGCACCTTTGCCGTGCCCGGTACCGGCGTGCGCCTGGCCGGTCAGATCACCGGCACCGAGGGGTACATGGAAGCCGTGGCGACAGGTCTGCTCGCGGCGCTCAACACCTATGCCGAGGCTATCGGTGCCGCGGGCGTCGAGCTGCCGCGCGTGGGCGCCCTGGGCGCGCTCGTGGGGTATGCGACCGATCCGGCTACGGTGGGCTACCAGCCCATGCACGTCAACTTTGGGCTCGTTCCGCCGCTCGAGGACGGTAAGCGTCGCAGCAAGCGCGATCGTTACCAGGCCTATGCGGATCGCGCCCTCAAGGCCTTGGACGCCTATCTGGAAACGCGCTCCGATCTGTTTGGAGGCGAGAGGTCATAGCCTTTGACCTGTACGATGCTGTCGACTCGTTCATCGCCTACATTGCACGCGTTGAGGGGCTCGCTCCCAATACGGTAACGGCCTACGCCTCGCGGCTCGAGCGCTTCGCCGCGTGGTGCGACCGCGAGGGCATCGACGCTCGCGTCGCCGACGTACGGACCGTTCGCTCCTATTTGGCCGAGCTGTCGCGTGGCCAGGTGGCGGCTCGGACCCTTGCGGCGCATCTGTCTGCCATTCGCTCGCTCTATCGGTGGATGGCTGCCGAGGGAATCGTTGAGGGCGATGCGGTCTCGGCGATATCCTCGCCCAAACTGCCGCGCGATCTTCCCGGTGTGCTGACGACCCGGCAAGTCGAGGCGTTGCTCGAGGCCCCCGACACCTCTACGCCTTCGGGGCTGCGTGATGCAGCGATGCTCGAGCTGCTCTATGCCTCCGGCGCGCGAATCTCGGAGCTCGCGGCGCTCAACGTGGAGTCCATTGCTTGGTCAGAGCGAACGCTGCGACTTTGGGGCAAGGGGAGCAAGGAGCGTATCGTGCCCCTCTATCGGCGCGCTCTCGAGGCGACTCGTCGCTATATTGAGGAGGGGAGGCCACATCTCCTTGTGCAGGCAAAGCGTGTCGATAGTGCGAACGGCGTGCATCCGTTGTTTATCTCGGCGCGCGGAAACCGCATGAGTGCCGCCATGCTCAGAAGGCGGTTCCACATGCTTGCGGCACTTGCCGGCATTCCTGCCGACATCGCCCCGCATGCGATGCGCCACACCTTTGCGACCGACCTGCTCGAGGGCGGCGCGGATCTGCGCTCGGTTCAGGAGCTGCTGGGGCATGCGAGCTTGTCCACGACGCAGATCTATACGCACCTCACGCCCGACCGACTCAAGCGTGCCGTGAGTCAGGCACACCCCCGCGGCGAGTAGGAGAAGGGCCTCCCGCGCCGCACCGAGGTGTGTGGTTTTGATTGCGGGTTGGCAGGAAGAGGCATTCCTGCTATCATTCATCGGGTTGCTTCACGGCAACATGTTTTTATCACGCACGCGCGGCTACTTCATACCGTGGTGCCCGGGCTTTGGTAGCACATGTCCGGGTTGGTTTTGGAGGATGACCCCGCGCGGAGGCAAACCACAGGAGGTTTAACATGGCTACCAAGATTAATATCCGCACCCTGCTCGAGGCCGGCTGCCACTTCGGTCACCAGACCCGTCGCTGGAACCCCAAGATGAAGCCGTTCATCTTCGGTGAGCGCAACGGCATCTACATCCTCGACCTCAAGCAGACCATCCTCGACGCCGACCAGGCCTACACCTTCGTCAAGAACGTCGCCAAGGGTGGCAACGTGCTGTTCGTCGGC
>CALKBB010000105.1 GCA_937989795.1 uncultured Collinsella sp.
GTTGCCCCCGAGATTCGTTTCCCCGGTGGCTTGACGATCGACCTTGGCGTGCTTTCGACCACCATTTGCGGTTTCTCTTTCCCGTGGCTCTACCTTGTCTTTTGCTGGCTGATGATCGCGGGCCTTTCCAACGCCGTAAACCTCACCGATGGCTTGGACGGCCTTGCCGGTGGTACCTCCATGATCGCTATGCTGGCCATGGCTGCCATGGCGTTTTTGCACGGCGATGTGAACCTTTCCATCTTCTGCACGGCGTGCGCCGGTGCCTGCTTGGGCTTTTTGTGGTTCAACTGCTATCCGGCGAGCATTTTTATGGGTGATACCGGCTCGCTGGCGCTGGGCGCTGCTTTTGCCTGCACCTCCATCATAACCAACACCGAGGTCGTTTCACTCATCATCGGCGGTCTGTTTATCGTCGAGACCTTGTCGGTTATGATTCAGGTCGTCTACTTCCACTTTACGCACAAGCGCGTCTTTCTCATGGCGCCCATTCATCATCATTTCGAAAAGAAGGGCTGGGCCGAGACCAAGGTCGTCATCCGTTTTTGGATTGTCGCCGCAGCCTTCGGAGCCCTGGGCCTCGCTTTGTTCTTCCAGTTGGGATAGTGGTCTTTCATGCCTCTTGCTGATGTCTTTAGCCTGCTCGTTTTGGGCCAGGGTAAGTCCGGTCTTGATGTCGCTCGCTGGGCGCTTGCGCATCCCGAGCGCGTGAGTTCCGTTACCGTTTACGGTGGCGGCACGTCCGAGCCCAACGATGCCACGCGCTCGCTCGAGGCGCACGGGGCATCGTTTGTCTACGGAACCGAGCAGGTCGAGGGCGCGTTTGATGTATGCGTGACGTGTCCGGGCATCTCGGAGTTCTCGGGCTTCTTTAAGGCTGGGCGCGAGCATGCCGCCCAGATTATGGGTGAGCCCGAGTTTGCCTATCGCCTGTCGCCCGATAACTGGATTGCCATCACGGGCACCAACGGCAAGACGACCACCACGTCGCTGACTGAATATCTGCTTAAGGCTGCCGGCGAGGCCAGCGTTGCTGTCGGCAACATCGGTGAGCCGCCGGTGAACGAGATCGATGGCCGCGCGCATAACGAGTGGTTTGTGGCGGAGCTTTCGAGCTATCAGATCGCAACGAGCCAGGAGCTTCACCCCCGTGTGGCGGTGCTGCTCAACATTACCCCCGACCATCTGGGCTGGCATAAGAGCCATAAGAACTATGCGCTTGCCAAGATCAAACTGTTTGACAATATGGTCGATGACGATCTGGTGGTTGTCGACGTCGAAGACGCCGGCATTCACGAGTTCGATGAGTACATCTACACGCCGGGTCGTCGCATCTGCAAGGTTGCCTTTGACGAGCCTGAGGGCGAGGATGCCGCCTTTGTGCGCGATGGCAAGATGATCGTGCGTCTGAAGGGTGTCGAGACCCCGCTCATCGCTACATCCGAGCTCAAGATCTCGGGCCATCACAATGTTATCAATGCCCTGTGCGCTGCCACGGCTGCCTTGGCAGTCGGTGCCGATGTCGACGGTGTCTGCCGCGGTCTGGCCTCGTTCCAGCCGCTCGAGCACCGCGTGGAGCCGTGTGGCGAGATTGACGGCGTGCGCTACGTCAACGATTCCAAGGCAACGAACACCGATGCGGTCGAAAAAGCCCTGACGGCGTTTCCCGATGACGATGTGATCTTGCTGCTCGGCGGTCACGATAAGGGCACGCCGCTCGAGTCCTTTGCCCGCGTTGTGATGGACAACGTTCGCTCGGTGGTCTGCTTTGGCGACGCGCGCGAGCGCTTTACCGCCGCTATGGACGAAGCGGATGTCGACGGTGATGTCGATATCGCCCAGGCCGACGACCTACGCGATGCCGTGGATGTCGCCCGTTCGCTCTCGAGTCGCGGCGATGTGATCTTACTGTCGCCCGCCTGCTCTTCGTTTGATGAGTTCTCGGGCTACGAGGAGCGCGGCCGCGTGTTTAAGGACTATGTGGCCCAGCTTGCCGCTGCGTCCAATACACAAATGGAATAGGGGTTGCCGGTGAGAGAGGAGAGCCCCCGACAGAACATGAGGAGGCCCGACTCGGACCGTGCTTCCTCGCAGCGCAGTACGCCGCGTGCCGGTCGTGGCACACAGGGCATCGGTGAGCGTTATATCGCCGGCGTCCCCGCGCGCATCATGCGACCCCGCTTGGTCTTTTTGACCTGTCTGTTCTCGCTGGTCTGTTTTGGCCTGCTTATGGTGTACTCGGCTTCTTCAGTCGAGGCACTTCATGAGAACGGCTCCGCGACCTACTTTTTGTTTCGACAGTTTATGTTCACTGTCGTCGGTGTTGCCGCCCTCGAGTTCATTGCGCGCGTTGCACCTGATAGCTGGTTTGGCGAAGGGACGCTTAAGCTTGCTCTTATCGCTATGATGATCTTGCTGCTTGCGGTGTTCCTTGTTGGTAGCGGCAGCCGTGGCGCTACGCGTTGGCTGAGCATTGCCGGCATTCAGTTTCAGCCATCGGAGTTTCTCAAGCCGTTTGCCATTGCCTATTCGGCCATTATGCTCGACCGTGTGTTTTCGCCCGGCGGCAACATCAATGAGTT
>CALKBB010000106.1 GCA_937989795.1 uncultured Collinsella sp.
CTTTGCCCGCGAAAGCGCGAACGTCAAAAAAGACACCGTGCGAAACGCATCGCCGTGCGCAAGGCACGCCTCAAAGAGGGCGCGATCATACAGCACGCCAGAGGTCTGTCGGATTAAACCACAGGAAACCAATTGGGTCAGGCAAGCCGCCCGGTCCTCATCTTCAGAAACGGATGTCGCGTCCAAAACTCGGGAATGACGTTCGCGGTGAACATCGTAGCGATCGAGCGAAACAGAGGGAAACACGATGTCAGCAGAAGCGTCGCAGGAGCTTTCGACCATCTGCGAAAGGGACTGCGGCGCAAACCACTCATTGGCATTCATCGCAATGATCTGGGAGCCGCGCGAAGCCGCAAAACCGGCACGCAGGCAGGCGCCAGGCACTGGGTCCTCAACATCAATCAAATCAATATGAATGTCTCTGTCGGCAGCAACTTCGAGCGAATGGCGCACACCGGCTACCACGCCGCGGCAAACGACGACAATCTGCAAATCGTAGAGGTCTTGGTTCTGGATGCTCTCGAGAGCGCGCATCGTATAACTGGGCGAACCCTCAACAATCAGGATCACCGAAAGTCGCGGATGCGAACCACGTCGAACCAAGTTTTCCGTCCTCTCGACAGCCAGTAACAAACTGCCGTTCATGGTACACCCCGTCATTAAATGCGGATGGTCGCCCGTCGCGATGCACGTCAAGAACAGATGTTGCACACGCCCCGCTCACAGGCACTGCACACAAAGATCGCCGTCAGGAAGCCACTTCCCTAATCGATCACCACAAGCTCGGCGGGGTCGTAGTCCACGCCCATAAAGGTAAGACCGCATGCGGGCGCCGTAGGACCGGCAGCGGAGCGATCGCAGGCATCAATTACCTCGCGCATCCACTCGGGATCGCGGCGATGCATGCCGATCTCGACAAGAGTGCCCACAATGGTTCGCACCATCGAATGCAAAAACGCATTGCCCTCGATGGTAAACGTGAGGATGTCCTCGCCAAAGGCGACCTCATGGCCAAACTCGGCACGCATTACGCAGCGGTGCGTAGGTTTGCCCACGGCAGAGGCGACCTTGCAAAAGCTCTTAAAGTCCTGCTCGCCCAAAAGCGCAGGGCAGGCGGCCGCCATCGCATCGACGTCGAGGGGATAGCGATGCCACCACACTGCACCGCGTGACAGCACGGGCCGCGCATCACGGTCGGCAATGCGATAGGTGTAAGTGCGAGAGCGCGCGTCAAAACGTGCAGAAAAGCCCTTACGAGCCTTGTAGACCTCGTTTATGGCGATATCTTTGCCCAGGAGGGCATCCATAGCCCTCAGCCACCTACGGCGCGTCAAAGCGAGCTCAGCGTCCGTTACGGGCACGCTGATGTATTGGGCCACCGCATGAACGCCGGCATCGGTACGCCCCGCGCACGTCAGATCGATTGGGCGGCGCAGCAACGTCTCGATGGCACGGCGCAGCTCGCCTGCAACCGTCGTCTGGCCCGGCTGCTCGGCAAATCCGCTATAGGAGGAGCCATCGTAGGCCACGCGAAATACAAGGGTGGCGTCGAGCTCGAGGGTCGAATTGAAATCAGACGGCGCAGTCATGGGCGCTCCCAACAAACTAGCAACGGTATTGCGACAAAAAAAGAGGGGTACGCGAACGTACCCCTCGAATATAGCCTATGCAGACAGAATGTCTACTCAGCGGTCTCCTCAGCAGGAGCCTCCTCGGCAGCCTCGACCTTCTTGGGAGCAGCGGCCTTCTTGGGGGCCGGAGCAGCCTTCTTGGCCTTAGGCGTGCAAGGCTCGGTGACGAGCTCCATGATAACGATAGGAGCGTTATCGCCCTTACGGTTACCGAGCTTCATGATGCGGGTATAACCGCCGTTGCGATCCTGCCACATACCCTGGGCAGCCTTGTCGAAGATCTCGGCAACGAGCTGCTTATCGCCGAGCTTGGCGATAGCCAGACGACGAGAGTGCAGGTCGCCCTTCTTGGCCCAGGTGATGATCGGGTCGACGACCGAACGCAGCGCCTTAGCGCGGGTCTCGGTGGTCTTGATGCGGTCGTTCTCGAAGAGAGCCTTAGCAAGGCTCTTCTTCATGGCCTTGGTGTGGCTCGCATCGGTGCCGAGCTTCAGGCCCTTCTTAACGTTGTGACGCATGGTCTAGTTTCTCCTCAAATATGCGAAGCATTAAGCCTTCAGGCTCAGGCCCATGGACTCAAGCTTGTCCTTCACTTCCTCGATCGACTTAACACCGAAGTTACGGATGTTGAGCAGATCGTTCTCCGAGAACTCAACAAGCTGACGGACCGAGTGAATGCTGGCGCGCTTAAGGCAGTTGTAGGAACGGACGGAAAGGTCCAGATCCTCGATCTGCTTGTCCAGCTCGGCGTTGTCGTTGGTGACCTCGGGAGCGAAGATCGAAGCCTCCTCCTCGACCTCGGGGGTCTCGGCAAGGTTCATAAAGGCAGCCATATGCTGGTTGATGATATTGGCAGCCTGAACCACGGCGTCGCGCGGGGCGATGGAACCGTTGGTCTCGATCTCGAGGACAAGGCGGTCGTAGTCGGTATGCTGGCCGACACGGCAAGCCTCAACGAGCTTGGCGCAACGGGACACCGGCGAGTACAGCGAGTCGACGTTGATCACACCGATGGGATCGTTGTCACGCTTGTTAGCCTCGCCAGAGACATAGCCGCGGCCATAGCCGATGCGCATGCTCATGGTGAGATGGCCACCCTCGGTGAGCGTAGCAATGTGCTGCTCGGGGTTGACCAGCTCAAACTCGGACGGAATAAAGAAGTCCGCACCGGTGACCTCGCAGGGGCCGTCAACCGAGATGGTGGCGGTCGCCTCGTCGGTCGTGCCGAGAGCCCTGAAGACAAGACCCTTGACATTCAGGACGATGTCGGTGACATCCTCGACCATGTTAGGGATGGTCATGAACTCGTGCTGCGCACCATCGATCTGAATAGCCTCGACGGCGGCACCCTCGAGCGAGGACAGAAGAACGCGACGAAGGGAGTTACCCAGCGTATCGCCGTAGCCACGCTCGAGCGGCTCGACGGAGACACGAGCAGACGTCTCGTTGATCTCTTCGACCTGAACCTGAGGCCTAATGAATTCTGACATGTATTACCTCCAGCCTCAGCAGCCCGGATGGACTACTTAGAGTAGAGCTCGACGATGAGCTGCTCGTTGATATCACCGCTGATCTGCTCACGCGTCGGCAGAGCGAGCACGTTACCAGACAGCTTCTCGATATCGACCTCGAGCCAGCCAGGGACCTCAAAGCGCTCGGAGGAAATCAGGGCCTCCTTGATGGGGAGGAGGTCACGGAACTTCTCGCCGACAGCGACGACGTCGCCGGCCTTGACGCGGTAGGACGGGATGTCCACGCGCTTGCCGTTCACGGTGAAGTGACCGTGACGGACGGACTGACGAGCCTCTTTGCGGGTGCGGGCGAAGCCAAGACGGAAAACAACGTTGTCGAGGCGAGACTCAAGGATGATCATGAGGTTCTCACCGGTGACGCCGTTCATCTTACGGGCCTTGTTGAAGTAGCCGTGGAACTGCTTCTCCAGAACGCCATAGATGAACTTGGCCTTCTGCTTCTCGCGCAGCTGCATGCCGTACTCAGATTCCTTGCGACGGCGCTTGGGCTGACGGATAGATTCCTTCTTGCTGCTGTAACCGAGCTCAGCGGGATCGATCCCGAGCTGACGGCAGCGCTTAAGAACAGGAGTCCTGTCGATTGCCATATTGATACGATCCTTTCAGTTACACGCGGCGACGCTTCTTGGGGCGGCAGCCGTTGTGCGGAATGGGGGTCTTGTCCTGGATGCTCGAGACCTCGAGGCCAGCAGCCTGGAGGGAGCGGATGGCGGTCTCACGACCGGAGCCGGGGCCCTTGACGAAGACGGAAACCTTCTTCATACCGTGCTCCATGGCCTGCTTGGCAGCAGCCTCGGCAGCCATCTGGGCAGCGAACGGCGTGGACTTACGGGAGCCCTTGAAGCCCACCTGGCCAGCCGACTTCCAGGAAATGACGTTGCCCTGGGGATCGGTGATCGAAACGATCGTGTTGTTGAACGTAGAACGAATGTGAGCCTGGCCCACGGAAATGTTCTTACGGTCCGCGCGCTTCAGACGGGCAGCGCGAACGTTCTTCTTAGCAGTAGCCATCTATCTAGCGCTCCTTATTTCTTCTTCTTAGCACCGATCTGACGCTTCGGGCCCTTGCGGGTACGAGCGTTAGTGTGGGTGCGCTGGCCGCGGACCGGGAGGCCCTTGCGGTGACGAAGGCCGCGGTTGCAGCCGATGTCCATAAGGCGCTTGACGTTCTGGTTGCGCTCACGGCGGAGGTCGCCCTCAACCATGATCTGGTTCTTATCGATATAATCGCGGATGGCGTTAACCTCATCCTCGGTGAGGTCCTTAACGCGCGTATCCACGTTAACGTTGCACTCGACGCAAATCTTCGTCGCAGTGGTGCGGCCGATGCCGTAAATGTAGGTCAGACCGATCTCAACGCGCTTCTCACGCGGGAGGTCGACACCATTAATACGGGCCAACGTAGTCTCCTCTCTTAACCCTGACGCTGCTTATGACGGGGGTTCTCGCAAATGACGAGGACCTTGCCATGGCGCCTAATGATTTTGCACTTATCGCACATCTTCTTGACCGAAGGACGTACCTTCATCGTTCTTCCTTTCGGTAGCGCTCAAACTACTTCCCTACTATCTACTCGCCCAGCCGCAGGCGTTTAAAACTATGGCTGGTCTTCACACACAATCCGACCGTAGGTTGAGCTAAGCCTGCAGTCGGAAATGGAGTGCGTGTATGCGTGCCGCTATTTGTAGCGATAGGTGATGCGGCCGCGGGTCAGGTCGTACGGGGAAAGCTCCACGACAACCCTGTCACCGGGGAGAATACGGATGTAATTCATTCGGATCTTGCCAGAAATGTTGCACAGAACCGAATGACCGTTCTCGAGCTCAACCTTAAACATGGCGTTGGGCAGCGGCTCCTTTACCGTACCCTCGAGCTCAATTGCGTCTTCCTTCTTCACAAGCAATCATCTTTCTCTAGAAAACGACAGCGATTGAGTATTCTACAACACGCATGCACGCATCGTAATATCTTCGTAATGGCTCCACATCTAAGTGGAACTTGTTACATTTCTCCGCCTTGGAGCGAACACCAAGCACCTTGGGCATCCGTGGTGAGAATCACCGGACCGTCATTGGTAATGGCGACGGTGTTCTCGTAGTGCGCGGCGGGCAGGTGGTCGTTGGTCGTAACGATCCAACCGTCGGAGCCCGTGCTCACATGGTTGGAACCCATCGTAACCATCGGCTCGATGGCGATGACCATGCCGGCCTGAAGGCGAACGCCTCTCCCCTTCTTTCCATAATTTGGAACGTTGGGGTCCTCGTGCATCACACGGCCGATACCATGCCCCACGTAATCGCGAAGCACGCCGTAACCGTGAGACTCGGCGAGGGACTGAACGGCATAGCCGACGTCCCCGATATGGTTACCGGGAACAGCCTGCTCGATGGCAGCCTTTAGGCAATCTCGCGTAACCTCGCACAGGGCCTTGGCCTCGGGCGTGGGGGTGCCGACGAAAAACGTCCAGGCGTTATCGCCAACCCAACCGTCGACAACGGCTCCCGTATCGATGGAGATGATATCGCCATCGCGCAGGATCATGTCGGGGTTGGGAATACCATGGACCACGGCATCGTTGATCGATGCGCAAATGGTCCCCGGGAACCCGCCGTAACCCTTAAAGGCCGGGGTGCCGCCATGCATGCGGATAATCTGCTCCGCGAGCTGATCGAGCTCAAAAGTCGAAACGCCGGGGCGCACCATGGCTCCAACGTGGCGGAGCGCCATCTTAGATAGCGCTCCTGCCTTCTTCATCTGCTCGATTTGCGTTGCAGACTTAATCTTGATCATAGACCGAGAGCCTCTTTGACATCCCCGTACACGGTCTCACGAGCCTGGTCACCGTTGACCGACTTGAGCAGACCCTGGCCACGATAGTAGTCGACGAGCGGGCTCGTGGACTTCTCGTAGACGTCGAGACGGTTCTTGATGGTCTCGGGCTTGTCGTCGTCGCGCTGATACATCTCGCCACCGCACTTGGGGCAGGTAGCATCGGCAGCGGTGCCGGTGTAACCGCAGGCGCGGCAGGTGCGACGCGAAGACAGACGATCGATAATGACCTCGGGGGCCACATCGACCAGAAGAGCGCAGTCGATCTCGCGACCCATAGCGGAGAGCTCGGAATCGAGCGTCACAGCCTGGGCGGTGTTGCGCGGGAAGCCATCGAGGATGAAGCCCTGCTGGGCGTCATCGGCGGCAAGGCGCTCCTTGACAAGGTCGATCACGAGCTGGTCGGGGACGAGCTCGCCAGCGTCCATGTACTTCTTAGCCTGAATACCAAGCTCGGTGCCACCCTTGACGGCAGCACGCAGCAGGTCGCCCGTGGAAATGTGAGCGACGCCAAACTCGGCGACGAGCTCCTGTGCGACGGTGCCCTTACCGGCACCCGGAGCTCCGAGCAATACGAGGTTCATGAGCAATCCTCCTCTAGCCTATTTAAAGAATCCATCGTAATCATACATCTTGATCTGGCCTTCGAGCTTATCGACCGTGTCGAGCACGACGCCGACCATGATGAGGATGGACGTGCCGCCAAATGCCTGGATCAGATGGTTACCCGTGAAGGAGAAGATGATCGAAGGCACGATGGCGATGAGCGCCAAAAAGACAGCGCTGGGAAGCGTGATCTTGTTGAGCGCGTTCTTGATGTAGGCCGCGGTAGCCCTACCCGGACGGACGCCCGGAATAAAGCCGCCCTGCTTCTTAAGGTTGTCGGCCGTGTCATCGGGGTTGAACACCATGGAGGTGTAGAAATACGCGAAGAACACGATGAGGACAACGTTAAGCACCCAGTTGAGCCAACCGGTCGAAAGCGCAGAGGCAACTGCCTGAATCCAGCCGATGCCGGGGAAGAACACGGCAATCTGGGCCGGGAAGTACAGCAGCGCCGAAGCGAAGATGATCGGCACGACACCCGCGGTGTTGACCTTGATGGGCAGGTAGGTGGTCTGGCCACCCATCATGCGACGGCCCACGACGCGCTTAGCGTAGGAGACCGGGATGCGGCGCTGGCCGCGCTCAAGGAATACGATCAGCGGGATAACCAGCAGGATGATGGCGCAGATGATCACCATGGTGATGATGCCACCGGCATTGCCCTCGGTGCTGGAGAAGATCGCCTGCGGCAGACCGGCCATGATGTTCGCAAAGATGATCAGCGACATGCCGTTGCCGATACCGCGCTGGGTGATGAGCTCACCAATCCACATGATCAGCATGGCGCCCGCGGTGAGCGTGCCGACGATCATGAGGTCGAAGATGATCTCGGGAGCGCCGGCGCCATTAAAGCTGATGCCGAAGCTCTTAAAGAGGAAGAGGTAACCCACAGAGTTGAGGATTGCCAGAGCCAGGGTGAGGTAACGCGAATACTGCGTAATCTTGGTCTGACCGACCTCGCCCTCGCGGGCAAGCTCATGCAGGGAAGGCACAACGGCCTGGAGCATCTGGAGGATGATCGAGCTGGTGATGTAAGGCATGATGCCCAGCGAAAACACCGACACATAGCTCAACGCGCCGCCAGAGAAAAGATTCAGGAGGGCCATAGCACCTGCGGCGACCGAATTGTTATCGGTCGAGAAAAGGCCCAGCATCCCCTGGAAGGGAATGCCGGGCACAGGAACGTGCGCACCAATGCGGTACACGACGAGCATAGCTATGGTAAAAAGAATCTTTTCGCGCAATTCTTTGATGCGGAAAGCATTCTTAAGACCATTTAGCACGGCAGCTCGACCTTTCCGCCGGCGGCCTCGATCTTGGCCTGCGCAGAAGCGCTGACCTTGTCGACCTTGACCGTGAACTTCTTGGTGAGCTCACCATTGCCGAGCACCTTGACGGGCTCGAACTCGCTCTTGGTGATGCGAGCGGCCTTAAGAGCGGCACCGTCGATCACAGCGCCGTCCTCGAACTTGCGCTCGAGACGCTCAACGTTAACAGCGGTGTACTCGATACGACGGGGGTTGCGGAAGCCCGGAAGCTTGGGCAGGCGCATAGCCAGCGGAGTCTGGCCACCCTCGAAGCCGGCACCCTTGGTGCCGCCAGAGCGGGAACCCTGGCCCTTCTGACCGCGGCCAGAAGTGGTGCCGTGACCCGAAGAATTGCCACGGCCGACGCGCTTGCGGTTCTTGGTGGAACCGGGCGCGGGAGTAAGATCGTGAAGCTGCATTTGCTACTCCTCTACAATCTCGACAAGGTGCTTGACCTTGAAGATCATGCCGCGGACGGACTCGTTGTCAGCAATCTCGCGAACCTCGCGGATCCTGTGGAGACCGAGGGCACGGACAGTACGGACCTGGTCCTGCTTGCAACCATTGGTGCTGCGGACCTGCTTGATCTTGATGGTGTCAGCCATGCTTAGTTCTCCTTACCGACGAACATCTCGGAGACCGTCAGGCCACGGCGAGCCGCGACGTCCTCAGGGCTGGAGAGCTCCTTGAGGCCCTCGACGGCAGCCTTGATGATGTTGAGGCCGTTGTCGGTACCGAGGGACTTGGACAGGACGTTCTTGATGCCAGCAAGCTCGAAGAGGGGACGCACAGCGCCGCCGGCGATAACGCCGGTACCCTCGACAGCGGGCTTGATGATGATGCGGCCGGCACCAAAGTGACCGAGAACCTCGTGCGGAATGGTGCCCTGCTCGGTCACCGGCACGTGGAACATGTTCTTCTTGGCATCGAGAGACGCCTTGGAGATGGCCATGGGCACCTCAGCGGACTTGCCCATGCCAACGCCGACGTTGCCCTTGCCGTCGCCAACGACGACGAGAGCGACGAGGCTCATGCGACGACCACCCTTGACGGTCTTCGACACGCGGTTGATGTAAACGACGCGCTCCTCGAACTCGGAGGCCTCGCGCTGCTGCTTCTGATTACGAGCCATGTGCTACATACCTCCTAGAACTCGAGACCGGCGGCACGAGCACCGTCGGCGAGGGCCTTGACGCGGCCATGGTAGATACGGCCACCACGATCGAAAGCGACCTTGGTGATGCCGGCCTCGATGGCACGCTTGCCAACGAGCTGACCGACCTTCTCCGCAGCCTCCTTGTTCGAGGTGTGGGTGCCCTTGAACTCGGCCTCGAGGGTCGAGGCAGAGACGAGCGTCAGGCTGGAGCCCTTGCTGTCGTCGATGATCTGGGCATAGATGTTGGCGTTAGTACGGGTCACGCGAAGACGCGGACGCTCGGAGGTACCCGAGACCTTGCCGCGAACACGACGCTGACGACGCTTGAGGCCTTCCAGCTTCGCCTTATGCTTGTTCATACGTAAACTCCTAAAAAGGTTGATCTTGCCAGCACCTGACGGGGTGCTGGTCTTATGCGAGTGAGTCGGTTACGACTACTTGGCGGCCTTACCCAGCTTGCGGCGGATGTGCTCGCCAACGTAGTGGATACCCTTGCCCTTGTAAGGCTCGGGAGGACGATGGCCGCGGATCTCAGCGGCGATCTGACCGACCTGCTGCTTGTTGATACCCTTGACGTTCACGTGGGTGTTGTCGGGAACCTCGAAGGTGATGCCCTCAGGAGCCTCGACGATCACGGGGTGCGAGAAGCCCAGGGAGAACTCGAGGTTCTTGCCCTTCTGCTGCACGCGGTAACCGACGCCGGCGAGCTCGAGCTTCTTCTCGAAGCCCTCGGAAACGCCAACAACCATGTTGTGGATGAGGGCGCGGGTGAGGCCGTGGCGGGCACGGGTCTCACGCTCGTCGTCGGGACGGGAAACGGTGAGGACGTTGTCCTCGACGTTGATAGCGAGCTTCTCAAAGACATCGAGCTCGAGCTGGCCCTTGGGGCCCTTGACGACAACGTTGTTGCCGTTGACTGCCACTTCGACTCCGGCGGGAATCTGGACAGGCTTATTACCGATACGAGACACGGTGATCTCCTTTCCTTCTACCTACCGAGCGAATTACCAGACGTAAGCGATGATCTCGCCGCCGACGTTGTGCTTGCG
>CALKBB010000107.1 GCA_937989795.1 uncultured Collinsella sp.
TTCTTGGGCTCCTCGTTGTTCACGACGTCTTCCTCTTCACAGTGATCAAAGGAGACATCCTGATCGCTGAAGTAGGGGCTGACCTCGGTGAGCAGTGCGGAATAGAGGGGGATAGCGACGGAGAACTCGGCGTTGGAGAGCATCTCCCATTGGATGGTCGCGATCTCGGGGTCCATGCCGTGACGGATCTGGAAGGTGTGGATCTCGGTGTTGCGGTTGGAGCCGATGGCATAGGCGCCGTCGGTGTTGGCGTTGAGGCCGGCGACATTCTCGCCGCGAGCGGCGAAGGAACGAATCATCTCAAAGGTGTTCCAGTCGGACTTGCCGGGCGTAAAGAACAGCGGCTGCATCTCGTGGACCAGGGCGCCGGTCGTCGCACGAGCGTCTTCGCGCTCGTCCTTGACGATCTCGTAGTCGGTGCCCTCGGCAAGCGGAGCCATGAAGTAATCGCGGCCCTGGACATAGCGCGACCACTGGTGCATACCGGCCTCGCTAATCTCCTCGCCGTAGGTCTTGGCGACGTCGAACTTGCCGTCGGTGTACTCGGCAAAGCCCTTCTCCTTAGGCATGGACTCGATGCCCTCGGAGTGGAGGCAGTTCTCGGTGTCGTCGAGGTCGACGTCATAGGTGAGGTTGCCGATGTTGGGGTTGAGCGAGGCGATATCGTCGGTGAGCCTCATGGCAATCCACTGATGGCCGGAAAGCGCTGCAAACAGCCAGGTCTCGTTGTTGTCGGCGATGATGATCTGGTCGTTGGAGCAGACGCCCTGCTCGTCAATCAGGTTGCCGAGGAGCTCGACACCTTCGCGGGCCGTGGCACTCTCGCCTAGAATGACGCTGGCGTAGTTGTACTCGCCGATGCCGGTCTCCTCGGTGACGGGGTCGGCTTCCTCTGCCTTCTCGTTATAGGAGGTGCTCAGCGTGGCAGAGCAGGAAACGCCCTTCTCGTTGATGCCAGCCTCGGAATATGCGTCGTAACGATCTTCCCACTGAGAGGGGTTGTCGCGAACGAAGGTGTAGCGGTAGGTTGCGCCCTTGGACTTGTATTCAAAGCCGGACTCGACCGAGGTGTACTTGCTGCCGTCCTTGTGTGCGGGCTCGATGCCAAAGTGCTTGACGTAACGCGGGCCGAAGTCCTCGGAGCGGCCGTAGTACGTGTTGCCGTCTGCCGTGAGCTGGCTGCCCATGTAGATCTGGGTGCAAGCGAGCGCCGAAGTCGGCATAGCCATAATGGCCGCTGCTCCAAATGCAAGGCCGCAGCCAAGCTTCTTGAGCGTGTTGACAGGATGAGTAAACCTCATGATCCCTCCCAACTGTTGAAACCCCGCGAAATCGTACGGAGCTTCAGCTAATAAATACATCTACTAGCCTAAAGGAAGTTTAAAGAGTATTCATTCGACAATAGCTTTTACTCGATGAGCGTGAAGAAATATACGATGAGCGGATAATAATACTCATTATATGGCTTTAGTTAAATAAAGGCACCCTGCATTTACTATAGCTGAATAAAGCGCCAGACAGTGCTCAAAAAGGAAACTCTCCCGCTGTTTAGGATTTGCATAAACAACGGGAGAGTCGATAACTGGATGAATATCATACCAATGTGGATTTACTTCTTTCGGCGGTGAATCACATTGATGGCGTAACCGACGAGCATGGCCAAGACGATGACGATAAAGCCAATCAGGGGATTGTCGTTCATGGGGTCCTCCTATTTTCCGAGCGGTGAAAATTCGTCGACGATAAGATCGAGGCATTGCGGCAGTGCGCGGGCGCCAAAGACGCCGGAGTTGCTGGAGATGATCTCGCCATCGAACTGCATGCCCAATGATGGCGTGCAGGTGATCTTGGCTTCCTTGGTCTGGATGATCTTAAACTGCGGACGGCCGAGCAATTTGCCAGCGGGGTCGAGCGCGGCGGTAATTACCGTGGGGAGCAGCTGCACCGTGCGTACGGGCTCAATAACGACGATGTCGACCATGCCGTCGTCCATGCGGCAGTTAGGGAATAGGTTGATGTCGTTTTGGATGACCGAGGTATTGCCTGCCATGCAGCAGATGCCGTCGAGCTCCTCGACAATGCCGTCATGCTCAATGGTGAAGTGCGCCACCGTGGGGTTGGGCGTAGCGAGCGCGGAGAGGAAGTAGGCGATCTCGCCAATGTCGTTTTTGGTGGGAGCGGCCTTCATCATGATCTCGGCGTCGAAGCCCGAGCCGGCGATGATGATAAAGCCGTGGCGCTTCTCGTTACCGTTCTCGTCGAGCCAAAAGAGCTCACCCATGTCCACCTTGACCGTGCGGCCGGCGCGGCAAGCCTTGGCGAGTGCCGCCGCCTCGGGGGCATTGCCGATGTTGTTAAAGAACAGGCAAGCCGTGCCGGAGGGGAAGACGAGCGTAGGGACGCCGCACCCGCGCATCTGGTCGAGCACGTTGGAGACGGTGCCGTCGCCACCCGAAACGACCACGCGATCGAACTCACGAACGTCCGCTACCGCGTCCTCGGGCTCCATGCCATCGCCGATAAAACGCATCACGACCTCGTCGCCGCCCTGCGCGAGGGCGTGCGTGAACGCGTAGATTTCATCTGAGCTGGGGCCCGATGCCGGGTTGTGGATGATAAGGCAGCGCATACTTACGTTCCCGTTCTGTGACTAACCGAGTATAGTTGTAGAGCAATGCCGATATCCTACCCGTGTTTTTCGGGCCTAACCTTATTCGATGGGTTGATATGTACATTTCCACACATCAGGCTCTGGTCGACTTTTGCCAGCGCGCCCGCGAGTTCGACGCGATCGCCGTCGACACCGAGTTTTTGCGCGAGCGCACGTTTCATCCGCGCCTGTGCCTGGTCCAGATTGCCACCCCCGCCGAGAGTGTCGCGGTCGATCCTCTGGTGATCGACGACCTGTCGCCGCTTGCCGAGCTTATGGCTGACGAGGGCGTGGTCAAGGTGTTCCATGCTTGCTCTCAAGACATGGAGGTTATGCTCCATACCGTGGGCGCACTGCCGCGACCGATTTTTGACACGCAGGTTGCCGCCGCCTTTTTGGGCGAGCGCCAGCAGATTTCGTATGGCGCGCTCGTTCAGACGTTCTGCGGCGTATCACTTCCCAAGACCGAGTCGCTGACCGATTGGTCGCGCCGCCCGCTGAGCGACAAGCAGATCGAGTACGCGATCGATGACGTCAAGTACTTGATCGTCGCCTATACCGAGATGATGAGCCGTCTGCGCGAGCTGGGCCGCGTGGACTGGGTGCTCGATGAGTTGCGCCCTCTGGCCGACGAGTCGCACTACCGTGCCGATCGCCATGAGGCGTTCCGCAAGGTCAAGCGCATCAACTCGTGTAGCCGCCATCAGCTGGGCATTGCGCGCGAGCTTGCCGCCTGGCGTGAGGACCGCGCTGAGCGGCGCAACATCCCGCGCAAGTGGGTTATGTCCGACGATACGTTGTTGGCCCTGGTTAAGCGCAATCCCGTGCGTGTTGAGGAGTTCCGCAGCATTCGCGGCACCGACCAGCTGGGGGAGCGCGACGTGGATGGCGCGTTGATGGCCATCAAGCGCGGCGCGAGTTGCCCGCACGACCGCCTGCCGCTTATGGTGCGCGGGCATCGCCAAATCTCTCCGGAGCTGGAGAGCGTGACGGATCTCATGTACGCGCTCATTCGCCTGGTTGCCGAGCGCTCGGGCGTGGCGACCTCGGTCATTGCCTCGCGCGATGACCTGGCCGACTACATTGAGCATCCTGAGCAAAGTCCCCTGCGCGAAGGCTGGCGTTTTGAGCTCGTGGGCTCGCGCCTGGACGATCTGCTCTCGGGCAACATGGGACTCACCGTGAAAGACGGCAAAATCGAGCTCCTGTAGGGAAGCCTAGCCGCTTGAGTGGGTAGAATGCCTCCAACGTGTAACTCGATTCGGAGGAATTCGCATGCCCTATTACTATGGTTACGGCTTTGGCATCGACCCGCTGTACCTGCTGGTTGTTCTTGTTTGTACAGTGCTTGGTCTTGCGGCGCAGAGCTATATCAACTCGACGTACAAGACCTGGTCCAAGGTTCGCTCGGACGGCGACACGGGCGCCACGGTCGCTCGCCGCATGCTTGACGCCAACGGTTGTAACGCCGTGGGTATCAAGGGCGTGGCTGGTGAGCTCACCGACCACTACAACCCGCAGGATAACAACCTGTATCTCTCGGACGCCAACCGTTCGGGCGGGTCGGTCGCAAGCGTTGCCGTCGCCTGCCACGAGGCGGGCCACGCCGCCCAGCGTCAAAGCGGCTATGCCATGATGAAAGTACGTACCGCCCTCGTGCCGGTCGTCAACTTTACCCAGAACACCTGGACTATCGTGTTGCTCTTGGGCCTGTTTATGAACATTGCCGGGCTCACGACCCTCGCGCTGATCTTCTTCTCGTTTAGCGTGCTGTTCCAGCTCGTTACGTTGCCGGTCGAGATTGACGCTAGCCGACGTGCCGTGGCGTACATCGAGCAGTCGGGTATGAGTTCCAAGCAGGTCAACGGCGCCAAGAAGGTGCTGACGGCGGCCGCGCTTACCTATGTGGCCGCAGCGCTGACTTCGATCATTCAGCTGCTCTACCTTATGGTTCGCTACAACAGAAACTCCGATCGATAACAAATTGGGTCGTTGGGCGCCGCGGGGATTCGTGTCCCCGCGGCGCTGTACTATGTGTTGGACTTGAATTTGCGCAGGGCCGGAGCCTTTGTGCACGATAACGAAAGGAGGCTGCGTGGCAGGCTGGAATCTAACCGGCAATGCCGTTTCCGCCGAGTTCGACGGCTCGGACGATCAGGAACGCAAGGAGCTCAGCGTGAGCCAGGCGGTAGAGATCGCTGCCGGTGCGCTCGATGCCATTCCGCAGCTGAGCGTCCTGGGCGAGGTCACGGGTTTTCGTGGTCCTAACGCCCGAAGCGGCCACTGCTACTTCCAGATTAAGGACGATTCGGCCGCCGTTGACTGCATCATTTGGAAGGGCGCCTATCTCAAGCGCACGTTCGATCTGCGCGACGGCATGCAGGTGAGCTTTAAGGGCAGCTTCAATCTCTATAAGGCCACGGGCCGCATGAGCTTTGTCGCTCGCTCGTTTTCGCTGGCGGGGGAGGGCCTGCTGCGTCAACAAGTGGCGCAACTGGCCGAAAAGCTACGCCGCGAGGGCCTGATGGACGAAGCGCGCAAGCGCCGCATCCCGGTGTTCTGCTCACGCGTGGCGGTCGTCACCTCGCTTTCGGGTGCCGTAATCGATGACGTCAAGCGCACATTGCGTCGTCGCAACCCGCTTGTCGAGCTCGTTTGCGTGGGGGCTAAAGTTCAAGGTGAGGGCGCGCCGGCAGAACTCATCGAGGGCTTGCGCCGCGCCGCTTCCATTACGCCAGCGCCCGACTGCATCTTGCTGGTGCGCGGCGGCGGCTCCTTCGAGGACCTCATGACCTTTAATGACGAGGATCTTGCCCGCGCTGTGGCGGCTTGTCCTGTGCCCGTGGTGACCGGCATTGGCCATGAGCCCGATACCTCGATTTGCGACATGGTGAGCGACCGCCGCGCCTCCACGCCCACGGCGGCGGCCGAATCGGTGGCGCCGGCTATGACGGAGCTGGCCGACGTGCTCGAGGCGCGCCATCAGCGTCTGGGCGCCGCGATGGCTTCGATGATCGGGTCGGATCAGGTCGATCTGGAAATGCTCGACCAGCGCGGTCGTCGTGCCTGGGACACCTATACGGCCCGTCTGGGCGATGCACTCGATGCCGCCGCATGCCGCCCGTGCCTCAACGACCCAACGTTTATGGTCGAGCGTCGCGAATCGGAGCTTGCGCTGACTGCTGATCGCCTGTCGGGCGCCATAGCTCGCTCGGTCGGGACATTCCGCTCCAACTTTGAGCGCCTGCCCGAGCGCTTGATTGCAAGCACCTCGGGGCTCGATGGCAAGCGCCATGCGCTCACGCTTGCGAGCTCCCGTCTGGAGCATCAGGGGCGCACGATGCTCAGCAAACCCGTGTCCGACCTGGGCCGTGCGGCAGCCTCACTCGATGCCCTGTCGCCGCTCAAGGTGCTTGCCCGTGGCTATTCCATCGCGTACAGCGATGATGGGGTGGCTACGAGCGCCAAGACCTTTAAGCCCGGCGACGCCATACGCGTGCGCATGGCAGACGGCAACGTGGCGGCAACGGTCGATACGGTCGAGTAGGTCGCGTTTCACAGCGATAAACCTTTAGGAAAGGAAACAGATATGGCAGAGAAGACCCCGGTTGAGCAGCTTACGTACAAGCAGGCCTCGCAGGAGTTGGAACTCATCATCCGCAGCTTGGAGTCGGGCGATATGGAGCTCGAGGAGTCGCTCGAGAGCTACACGCGTGGCGTCGAGCTCCTCAAGAGCCTACGCACCCGCTTGTCCGATGCCGAGCAGAAGGTCTCGGTGCTCCTTAAGGACGTCGACGGCAACGACGTGCTCGCCGACGGCGAAGCCGCCAACACCGACGACAACCTCTCGTTCTAACCATTCCGACCAAATATAATTACCTTGGTCTGCGAGAAAGGAACCAACCATGTGTGATTGCATCTTCTGCAAAATTGCCAACCACGAGATCCCCTCGACCGTTGTCTATGAGGACGATCAGGTCATCGCGTTCGACGACCTCAATCCCCAGGCGCCGGTCCACACGCTCGTGATCCCCAAGAAGCACTACAGCGACATCGCCGACAACGTGCCCGCCGAGACCATGGGCGCCATGGCTCACGCCATCCAGGAGGTCGCTAAGGCCAAGGGCCTGGAGGACGGTTTCCGCGTCATCTCCAACAAGGGCGTCAACGCCGGCCAGACCGTCATGCACTTCCACATGCACGTCCTCGGCGGCAAGAACCTGGGCGAGAGCCTCATCTGAGGACGCTTCTTCCGCGCAATGAAACGGAAGCTCTGGCACCGATAACTTATATATCAACGCAATAAACCCGAGCGCGAGGGCGTTTGGGTTTATTATTGAAGCGTATGTAACCTGGCGGCGCCACACCGCCTGTTAGTAGGGAGACACATGAACGTTCTGGTCGTCAACGCAGGATCTTCGACGCTTAAGTATCAGGTCATCGATACCAAGTCCCACAAGGTGTCCGCAAAGGGCTCCTGCGAGCGCGTCTGCTTTACCGGCGGTACCTTCACCCACGCTGCCAACGGTTCCAAGAAAGTGACCGAGAACATCGAGTTCCCCGACCACAAAGTCGCCATCGAGGTCGTCCTGAAAGACCTCGAGGCCAACGGCGTCAAGATTGAGGGCATCGGCCACCGCATCGTTCAGGGCGGTTGGTACTTTGGCGATTCCTCCCTCGTCGACGAGGACGTTCTCGCCAAGATTCGCGAGGTCGCTCCGCTCGCCCCGCTGCACAACAACCCCGAGGCCAACGTTATCGAGTACTGCCTCGAGCAGTATCCCGACCTGCCCAACGTTACGGTCTACGACACCGCTTTCCACTTCAACATGCCCGAGGTCGCTAAGACCTACGCCCTGCCCAAGGACGTCTGCGACAAGCTGCACATCCGTAAGTACGGCGCCCACGGCACCAGCTATCGCTACATCTCCAAGAAGATCGCCGAGATGACCAACGGCGAGGCTCGCAAGGTCGTCGTGTGCCACATCGGTTCCGGTGCCTCCCTGTGCGCTATCGAGGACGGCAAGTGCATGGACACCACTATGGGCTTGACGCCGCTCGACGGTGTCATGATGGGCACTCGCTGCGGCTCCATCGACCCGGCTACCGTGTGCTACCTGCAGCGCGAGGGCGGCTACACCTTCGACGAGGTCGACGAGATGATGAACAAGAAGTCCGGCCTTTTGGCTGTGACCGGCGGCAAGACCAACGACTGCCGCAACGTCGAGGAGCTCGCCGCTGCTGGCGACCCCGAGGCTCAGCTCGCCTTCGACATGTTTGTCTACAAGATTGCCGCCAAGGCTGCCGAGATGGCCACTTCCATGTGCGGCATGGATACCCTGGTCTTTACCGCTGGCATCGGCGAGCACGCTCCGGCCGTCCGCGCCGGCGTGGCCGACCGTCTGGCCTTTATGGGCGTCAAGATGGATTATGCCCGCAACGCCCTGCGTGGCGACGGCGCTTGGTGCCTGTCTGCCAAGGATTCCAAGGTCAAGATCTTCGTCATCCCCACGGACGAGGAGTTCATGATCGCTTCTGACGTCGAGCGCATCGTCAACGGCAAATAATTGCAAGAGGGGAGGGGCTGGACGACCAAGTGCCGTTCAGCCCCTCCTTTGCGCTCGCTGGGCGATATTCTGATAGCTATTTATCAAGATATGATAACTTCTTATTAAAATGCGGCCGCCTTAAGGGGTCTGCGTCGACCGTATTGCACTGCAAAGGAGTCTCATGAACGTACTTGTTGTCAACGCCGGCAGCTCAAGCCTTAAATATCAGCTTTTGGATACCGATACCCGCGAGGTTTTCGCCAAGGGCAACTGCGAGCGTATCGGATCGGACATGGGCATCTTCGGCCACTCCGAGAACGGTGGCGCCAAGCAGACCGAGGAGGTTCCTTTCCCCGATCATCGCTCTGCTATCGCTCGTGTGCTCGAGGAGCTCGAGAAGACCGACTTTACGATTGATGGCATTGGGCATCGCATCGTTCAGGGCGGCTGGCACTTCGATGATTCCGCGGTCGTCGACGACGAGGTCATGGCCAAGATCCTTGAGGTGGCACCGCTTGCTCCGCTGCACAACTACGGCGAGGCCGCGGCGATTGAGTATTGCCGTGAGAAGTATCCGGAGCTGCCCAACGTGGCCGTCTTCGACACCTCGTTTCACATGACTATGCCCGAGGTTGCCTACACCTACGCCCTGCCCAAGGACGTGTGCGACAAGTACCATGTGCGCAAGTACGGCGCCCACGGTACGAGCCACCGTTACGAGTGGATGATGGCCAAGGAGATCCTGGGCTCGCGCTGCCACCGTCTGCTCTCGTGCCATTTGGGCAACGGCGCCTCGCTTGCCGCCATCGAGGACGGCGTGTGCCGCGACACCACGATGGGGCTCACGCCGCTTGACGGCCTGATGATGGGAACCCGCTGCGGTTCCATTGACCCGGCCACCGTGTGCTACCTCCAGCGCGAGGGCGGCTACAGCTATCAGGAAGTCGATGACATGATGAACAAGCAGTCTGGTCTGCTTGCCATCTCGGGCATCTCCAACGACGCCCGCGACATCCGTACACGCGCCTCCGAGGGCGACGAGCGCTGCTTGCTCGCCTTCGATATGTTCGCCTACAAGGCCATGCAGCAGGCTGGCTCCATGATCGCTTCCATGGCGGGCGTGGACACCATCACCTTTACCGCCGGCATCGGCGAGAACGACTGGTCGATCCGCAAGGCCTTCTGCGACTGCTTTGAGTGGCTGGGCGTACGCATCGACAACAATAAGAACCGCGAGGCCGTGGGTAACGGCCCGCAGGTCATCAGTGCCGCCGGTTCCGCCGTCACGGTCATGGTCATCCCCACCGACGAGGAATACATGATCGCCCACGACGTCGAGCGTCTGACCAAGAACAACTAACGCACGCATTTGCAAGTAAACGAAAGGCCTCCTGAGCAACAGCTCGGGAGGCCTTTTTGCTGGCAGGCGGACGGCGGAAACCCCATCCCATTTCGAGCGCAAATTCTGGGATACGCTTTCCAGTTGAGGCATGTTGCGGAAAGTGTGACCCACAATAAAGCATGATTCCGTCCCACGGTTTCCCAAACAGGCCCCAAGCGGAAGCTGCATCCCACAATCCGCCTCCAAACCGGGACACACTTTCCGGCGGGCTAGACATCAGACCGCAGCCAACATTTCGGTCCCAAAGTGACCATATCTGCATCGTTTGACCCTCCAGCAACGGCACTCATCCATTCAGTTTTTCAGCGCCAGCTCGTAGCCAAGCCGCCGTCCACCCCAGATACCCTGATTGCTACGTGGCGGTAGAAGGCCGTACGGGCTAACCCCTGAAAACAATCCGCAGACCAGAAGCGCCCCCGTTCGTAGCTCCGAAGGAGCAGAACGGGGGCGTTTCATTGGTCGAGGACGTTTTCAGGGGTTAGCCCGTACGGCCTTCGGGCGATGCGTACGCTACTCAGCCATCTGAGCCTGGACGGCGGTGATGGCCACGACACCCACGATGTCGTCGGCAGAGCAGCCGCGCGAAAGGTCGTTGACCGGCTTGGCGATGCCCTGCAGGATGGGGCCGTAAGCGTCGGCGCCGGCGAAGCGCTGGACCAGCTTGTAGCCGATGTTGCCAGCCTCGAGGTCGGGGAACACGAGCACGTTGGCCTTACCGGCAACGGAGGAACCGGGAGCCTTGAGCTGGGCGACGGTGGGGACGATAGCGGCGTCGAGCTGCAGGTCGCCATCGATGGCGAGCTCGGGAGCCTTCTCCTTGCAGAACTTCACGGCCTCCTGGACCTTCTTGGCGACCTCGCCGCCGGCGGAGCCCATGGTGGAGTAGGAGAGCATGGCCACGTGCGGCTCAACGTTGCCCATGAAGGTGGACCAGGAGTGAGCGGAGGCGATGGCGATCTCGGAGAGCTCGTCGGAGGACGGGTTGATGTTGAGGCCGCAGTCGGCGAAGATCAGCGTGCCGTCGGTGCCGAACTGCGGAGTGTCGGTGCACATCACGAAGAAGGCCGACACCAACTTGGTGCCCGGGGCGGTCTTGAGGATCTGCAGCGCGGGGCGCAGCGTGTCGGCGGTGGAGTGGCAGGCGCCGGAGACCAGGCCGTCGGCGTCGCCCATCTTGACCATCATGGTGCCAAAGTAGGTAGCATCCATCACCTGGGCGCGAGCCTGCTCGATGGTGACGCCCTTCTTGGCGCGGAGCTCGGCAAACTTCTGCGCGTACTCCTCGTGCTTCTCGGCATTGCGCGGGTCGATGACGGTAGCGCCGGGAACGTTGATCTCGTCGGGGTTGCCCAGGATGACGATCTTTGCCAGGCCCTCCTCGATGATCTTGGTAGCTGCGACGATGGTGCGCGGATCCTCGCCCTCGGGCAGGACGATCGTCTTAAGGTCGGCCTTGGCGGCAGACTTCATACGGTTAAGGAAATCGCTCATGTTACTCCTTACAAGCGTTTCGCTAAGCTCCAGGCGCCTGACTGCACACGAATAAACCCGCTGCTAGCGGGTTTACCTTTCAATTATGTACGCCGCGGTGCTTGAGCTTTCCTTGTGTGGCAAGCTCATTATAGGACGCATTAGCGCTATAATCGCTCTGATAAATATGTCTCGAAGAATGTTCGAGAAAAGCCCAGCTAACGAGCCCGTGGCTTTTGACAAGGAGTATCGATGCAGATTACCTCAGGCCTGCCTGAAGGCTTTAACGCCGGCGCGTACGACATGATTGTCGTCGGTGCTGGATATGCCGGTGCCGTTTGCGCCCGCCGTCTTGCCGAGACCATCGGCTATCGTGTTGCCGTTTTGGAGCGCCGTAGCCACATTGCGGGCAACGCCTACGACTGCGCTGATGAGGCCGGGATCCTTATCCACGAGTACGGTCCGCACATCTACCACACTTTTAACGAGCGCGTCCATAATTTCCTGTCGCGCTTTACCAAGTGGACGGATTATCAGCACAAGGTGCTCGCCAACATCAACGGTACCCTTATGCCCGTGCCCTTCAACCATGCGAGTCTCAAGCTCGCCTTTGGTGACGAGCGCGGCGAGGAGCTGTATCAGAAGCTCGTGGAGACCTTTGGCAAGGACGTCAAGGTGCCCATCATGGAGTTGCGCAAGAAGAACGACCCGGATCTTGCCGAAGTCGCCGATTACGTCTATGAGAATGTCTTTTTGCATTACACCATGAAGCAGTGGGGCCAGACGCCCGACCAGATCGACCCGTCGATCACCGGCCGCGTTCCCGTTTTTGTGGGCGACGATGACCGCTACTTCCCGCAGGCTCCCTTCCAGGGCATGCCGCAGGACGGCTATACCGCGCTGTTCGATCACATGCTCGACCACGATCTGATTGATGTGTTCTGCGATGTGGACGCCCGCGACCTCTTCGAGATCGACGAGACCACCGTCAAGATCGACGGCAAGGTCTATGGCGGCGAGATCGTCTACACCGGTCCGCTCGACGAGCTGTTCAACCTCGACCTGGGCGCTCTGCCGTACCGTACGCTCGACATGAAGTTCGAGACGCTCGATATGGACCAGTTCCAGCCCGTGGGCACCGTCAACTACACCACGAGCGAGGATTACACGCGTATCACCGAGTTCAAGAACATGACCGGTCAGGTCCTGCCCGGCAAGACCACCATCATGAAGGAGTACTCCAAGGCCTATACGCCCGGCTCGGGCGAGACGCCCTATTACGCCATTCTGGAGCCCGAGAACCGCGAGCTCTACGAGCGCTATCTTGAGCGTGTCCAGAACCTGACGAACTTCCACCCGGTGGGTCGCCTGGCCGAGTATCGTTACTACGATATGGATGCCGTGACCAACTCTGCCCTCGATCTTTCGGATGAGATTATCGCCTGCCATGCATAAAGTCATATCATTTGGTATTCCCTCGTATAACGCTGCCAAGGACATGGACCATTGCATCACCTCCATTCTGGAGGGGAGCAATTACGCCACCGATATCGAGATCATCATCGTCGATGACGGTTCCAAGGACGAGACGGCAGCCAAGGCCGACGAGTGGGAGACACGTTATCCCGGCATCATCCGCGCGGTGCATCAGGAGAACGGCGGCCACGGCATTGCCGTCCTCTCGGGCTTGCGCGAGGCGCAGGGTACCTACTACAAGGTCGTCGACTCGGACGACTGGCTCGATGGCGCAGCCCTATCGACTATGCTTTCGATCCTGCGCGGTTTTGAGGAGCGCGACCAGCGCGTCGACCTCTTTATCTCGAACTATGTGTACGAGAAGGTTTACGAGGGCACGCATACCGCTATTGGCTACAAGTTTGCCCTGCCGCGAAAAAAGATTTTTACCTGGGACCAGATTGGTCATTTCCGTCTGGACCAGAATCTGCTTATGCACAGCCTGTGCTATCGCACGGATGTGCTGCGCGCGTCCAATCTGCCCATGCCGCCGCACACGTTCTACGTAGACAACATCTACGCCTACGTGCCGCTGCCGCGTTGTAAGACCATGTACTACGCCGACATCGACCTCTATCGCTACTTTATCGGCCGTGAGGGCCAAAGCGTCAACGAGGCCACGATGGTCAAGCGTCTGGACCAGCAGTTCCGCGTGACGCGCATCATGATGGAGTCGTTCCATCTGTACGGCGATGTCGAGTCATCGCGTCTGCGCTCGTACATGATGGGCTATTTCACCATGATGATGGCAATCTGCTCGGTGCTTACTAAGCTTTCCGACGAGGATTGTGCCGATGAGCGCCTGAAGACGTTGTGGAGTGATCTGAAAGCCTATGACGAGCGTATGTATCGTCGTGCACGCTACGGTGTGGTCGGCTTCTTCACCAACCTGCGTGGTCGGGCCGGAGACAAAACCACACTCGGCCTATACCGTCTTGCCTCAAAGATCTTCAAATTCAACTAGCTGCTGAGTAATCGCTGCTGATAGGTTGACTGGGCCCCTTGGCCTTTAGTTTGCTACTGCGAACAGTCCTGCTCGCACGGAAAGCACATTAAGTGCTTTCCGGCTCGTGCGGAACTTGTATCAAACTAAAGGCCAAGGGGCCTCTGCTATAAGAATCGATTGTCAGGCAGCTGAATTTTGAAGATCTTAGACGCGCGGTACACAGGGGCCTGGGCTGAAAAGAATTAGGTTGGAAGTCGGTCGGAGACGGGCGGGCATTACGTTTGTCGCGAGTTCCGCATGCAAAGAAGGCCACTTAATGTGGCCTTCGTCTTGCATAGGACTGTAGAGCAGCAAACGTAATGCCCGCCCGCCTCCGACCGACGGTCGAGTGAGATTACTTCGCGGCGCCGGGGATGCCGTGGGAGGTTTTGGCGCTTTTGGCTCCGTTTACGATGGCGGTCTGTAGGGCCCTTACGGCGAGCATGCCCAGCAGGTCTAGGGGAACGGCGGCGCTAGCCTGGGCGCCCAACTTGCCGCTGGCGAGGGTGTAGATGGTGTCGCCGTCGTTGGTGGTGTGCGTGGGGCGGATGGCGTGCGCATAGGCGTCTGCGGCCATTTGGGACACCTTGGTGGCCTGGGCCTTAGTGAGCTCCACATTGGTGACGATGCAGCTGATGGTGGTGTTGGTGCGGTCGAGCGGCATCTGCATAGATCCGGCGGCGGCAAAGGCGGCGAGCTCCATGTCGACGATCTGGTCGCTATCGGCCGCGGCGCGCATGCCCGCCACCCACTCGCCGGTGAAGGGGTCGACGACGTTGCCGCAGGCGTTGACCGAGACCACGGCGCCCACCTTGATGGGGCCGAGCGCCACGGCGGCAGCGCCAAGGCCTGCCTTCATGCAGGTGGCGGGCCCCATGAGCTTTCCGACGGTGGCACCCGTGCCGGCACCTACATTGCCCTGCTCGAGCGTGGTGGGGGTGTTGTCGAGTGCCTCACGCACGGCGGCGATGCCGGCCTCTATGTCGGGGCGCACGGTGGGATCGCCAAAGGCGAGGTCGAAGATGCAGCTGGAGCACACGATAGGCACCTGCGTGGGGCCGACGGGAAGGCCGATGCCGCGGCTCTCAAGCTCGCGAGCGACGCCGCTTGCAGCCTCGAGGCCAAAGGCAGATCCACCCGAAAGGCAGACGGCGTGGACCTTGTCGACGGTGTTCTCGGGACGCAGCAAATCGGTCTCGCGCGAAGCGGGGGCGCCACCGCGTACGTCAACGCCACCAGTGGCACCCTCGGGCGCCACGATTACGGTACAGCCGGTGCCAGCCTCCTCGTCCGTATAGTTGCCAAAGCAAAAGCCATCGACATTGCAAACATCGATGGCTTCGAGCAGCGTGTCCATATTTTCTCCTATCGGTTTTCCGCCGGGCCTTATGCCCGGTCGGGATCCGTACGGTACGGCAAAATTGTAGGCGCTGGGGGATACCCAGCGCCAGATGCAATTACGAGAGTTTTTGAATCGCGCGCGCGACGCGGGCGATGGGTAGGCCCACCACGTTATAGAAGTCGCCCGAAATATCGTGCACGAGCATGCGTCCGCCTGTGCCCTGAATGCCGTAGGCGCCGGCCTTGTCCATGGGCTCACCCGAGGCGACGTAGTGCTCGATCTGCTCGTCGGTGAGCTCGTAGAACGTCACGTCGGTCACATCGACAAAGGACAGACTCTCGGCGGCATGCGGGGCGGCCGTATCGCCTGCCTTAACGATGCAGACGCCGGTTGCGACCTGGTGCGTGCGGCCCGAAAGCTCACGGAGCATGGTGCGCGCCTCGTCTTCGTTTGCCGGCTTACCCAAAATCATGCCATCGAAGGTGACGATGGTATCGGCCGCGACGGTCAGCTCATTGGGTTCGGCATGCTCGGCGGCGACGGCAGCGGCTTTGGCACGCGCCAAGCGCTCGACGAGCGTAAGCGGAGCTTCGCCATCAAAGGGCGTTTCGTCGATATCCGCGGGAATCACGCGAATGTTGTAGCCCGCCTCGCGCATCAGCTCTATGCGGCGCGGCGATTGCGAAGCCAAAATCATAGTTGGATGCCCTCGGCGACCTTCTCGACGGCCTTGTCGCCGGCGAGCGTGCGCAGCAGCTCCAAGGCAAAGGGGAGTGACTGTGCCATGCCGCTGGCAGTGATGATATTGCCGTCTTGCGTGACCTTCTCGCCGGTATAAGCTCCCTCGGGGAAGCTCTTCTCAAAGCCGGGGAAGCACGTGGCGCGGCGTCCCTCGAGCAGGCCAAGCTCGCCCAGGATAAACGGGGCGGCGCAGATGGCGGCAACGTGCTTGGTCGCGGCGAACTCGCAGACTACGTCGCAGACGCGCTGGTCGGCGCGCAGGTTGGTGGCTCCGGGCAGGCCGCCGGGCAGCACGACGCAGTCGTACTCGTCAAAGTCGATCTCGTCAAAGAGCGCATCGCAGGTTACGGGAATCTGCAGCGAGCTCACGACCTCGCGCGTGGGCATGATCGAGACGAGCGTGGCGCGCACGCCGCCGCGACGCATGACGTCGACCATGGTCAGGCATTCAATCGTTTCAAAGCCATCGGCGGCGAGAACGGCAACGCTGGGCATGAGTGTTCCTTTCGTAAGGCGGCATACAATTAGCCGTCTTATACCCCGAAGACATGCGCTTGCCACGCTCGATTTCCCAATGTTTAAAAAGGGACGGGGATTAAATAATCATTTGGTACAAATTGATTATTTAATCCCCGTCCCAGAAAAATCATCGGGCGTGGCCTTGGGCAAACAGTCTAGTTGCGCCTAAGGTGGACGACGGTCTCGCAGTGGAAGGTTTGTGGGAACAGGTCGACTGGCGTGATCTTTACGGGGAAGAAGGTGCCTTCTTCGACAAAGCGTTTGAGATCGCGCGCCAGGGTGGCCGGGTCGCAGCTCACGTAGGTGACATCGCGAGCACTCGTGCTGGCGATAAGGTCGATCGCCTCGGGGGCGAGGCCTGCGCGTGGCGGGTCGACCACCAAGACGTCGGCATCCTGGTCGGGGAACTCGCGCACCGCGTCTCCGCCAATGACGTCGACGTTATCAAGCTTGTTGATCTCCAGGTTACGGCGCAGGTCGCGCACGGCGGGGCCGTAGGCCTCGACGGCGGCGACAAAGTCGCAGCGGCGGGCGAGCGGCAGGGTAAAGGTACCGGCACCGCAGTACAGGTCCACGGCAAGCTCGTCTTCCTGCGGGTCGAGCGCTTCCATGACAAGCTCGATCAAAATCTCGGCACCCTTGGTGTTGACCTGGAAAAAAGACGGGGCAGACAAGCGCATCTGACCCTCGGCGATATTCTCGGTCCATGAGCCCTCTCCGGCGAGCATTTCGACCTTGGAGACACGGCGGGCCTTCTTTTCGCCCTTGCTCATCACGCGGACCATGCTTGTTGAGGGCAGCGCGTCGGAGAGTACACGCGACACTTGACCTCGCG
>CALKBB010000108.1 GCA_937989795.1 uncultured Collinsella sp.
CATGCATGCAGATGACCGCGGTCAGCTCCTGGGACTGGACGGAGGCCAGATCCTCGTCGCTGAGCATGCCCAGCAGGTCGGACATTTCCTTCTGCTCCATCTTGGGCTTGAGGTCAAGGAGCTTGATGGCGCGCTCGATGTTCGCCATGCGCTCGGCCTTGGCCTCCTCCTCCTTGGAAATAGCAAAGCGACGGCTACGCAGCAGGCGGGCGGCCTTCTGCATCTTGTCCATCAGCTCTTCGTCATCGTAATCAACGGCGGCCTCGACAACCTCGGCCTCCTCCTCGTCGGAAACCTCGTCAGCAGCCTCAACCTCGGCAGCTTCGGTCTCCACGGTCTCGACTGCCTCAACCTCGGCAGCCATGGTCTCGTTCTCGGTCTCGTTCATGATCTCTTCGTTCTCGGACATGAGACTCCTTCTTGGCCCTCTCGGGCATCATCGCCCCATTCGCGGGGCCCGTCGCGCACTCTTTGCGCTTTAAACATTCATGCCTCTCGGCAAAACGTCCATTAGTTTATGGTGTCGCCATCCAATCTAGCTGCAGAATCTATGTGCACACATTAATGCGACATGTGCGACTCGCGACGAGCGTACACCAGCGACGTCGCGAACCCGACCACGGCAATCACGGCCGCCACACGCACGGCAGCTGAAAATCCAATCGCTTGGGCAACGTCCGTTGCAACGCCGGCGGCGCCGGCAGTCGCCGCAGAACTCGAGAGCAGGCCGATAAACAGCGACGGGCCAAACGATGCGGCAATCATGTTCCACGTGTTGAGCAATGCCGTTCCGTGAGGATGCTCAGCGGCAGGCAGTGTCTCCAAGCCGGCCGTCTGCGAGGGACTCAGCACCAAACCGACTCCGGCATACACCACAACGGTCAGCGCCACGACGACGCCGATGTTCATGCTTGCCGCCGTCATCGAGATGGCAGTCTGCCCCACGGCAATCAGGGCAAAGCCGACCGGCAGCAGCGGCCATGCGCCACGGGCGTCCATCACGCGTCCGCCCACAATCGAGGTCACGGCGTTGCAGGCAATCGCCGGCAAAATGAGCAGGCCCGCAACAAGTGCGGTCATGCCGTATGCGCCCTCAAAATAGAGCGGCAACAAAACGCTCATCGAGAATGCCGTCATCATCGACACCACCACAAGCAGACACGCAGGCCAAAAACGGACGCTCACCATGGGACGCACGTTAAGCACCGGATGCTCGAGCTTGAGCTGACGGGCCGCAAACAGGCCGAGCAGCACAATAGCGGCGAAGAGCGTCACGATACCGGCAATCAGATTGGTCGAGAGCTCGCCTACGGAATACACGAATGCCGTAATGCCGGCGGCGAGCAAAACAACCGACAGAATATCAAGCGTGGTGTTCGAGCGCTCTCCAACATTCTGTACAAGCTTAACGCCCGCCGCAGCGACCGCAATGCCGCCCACCAGCGGCACTACAAACACTGCCCTCCAGCCAAGCAACGTGCACATAAGACCGCTGATCACGGGTCCAAACGCCGGCCCCAGCGTAATGCAGGCACCGCCCAGGCTCAGATACAAGCCGAGTTTCTCGCGCGGGGCGCAAGACAGCACCACGTTCATCATGAGCGGGAACAAGATGCCCGATCCCGCAGCCTGCAAAATACGGCTTGGCAGCAAAACGCTAAACGACGGAGCGACCAAACACAGGACTTCGCCGGCGACCAGGCATCCGCATGCGAAAAACAGCAGCTTGCGCGTCGAGAAACGACCGGACAGGAAGGCCATGATGGCCGTAAAGATCGATGTCACGATCATGTAGCCCGAAACAAGCCACTGCGCCGTGGTGGCACTCACCGAAAAGGCCGCCATAATGTCGTGCAACGCCACGTTAATGATGTTCTCGTTAAACGCGGCAACAAAGGCTGCAATATACATTACGACGAGAAGCGCCGCTGTGGCCGATGGCGTTACTTGAACTTGTTGCTGAGATTTGCTCCCCATGCATTTCCTTCCTCTTGGAACGACAGTCGCATCGCCCCAGAGGAACAGTCCAGGGCGAAAAATGAGCCCTAGACTTACGCCAGACGCCGTACACGACGAGCCTGGCAACATGGTCCAACGTCGAAAGATTGTAACGCGGACGCGCAGCTTTCCTTCCGCGCTATTATTAAAAGTCCACGAAAGCATGAGACATGAGGAGCCCGCCATGATTAAGCCCATCATGAAATCCGAGTTCTTTTTGCGCCTGCCTTCCGAAGACGCGGGACCCGACGATGCCGCGACCGGGCAGGACCTCCTGGATACGCTCCACGAGCATGAGCATGAGTGCGTGGGGCTCGCCGCCAACATGATCGGCGTGCGCAAACGCATCATCTGCGTAAAGGACGGCAACAGGACGCTCCTGATGTACAACCCTCAAATTCTTGAGCAGGTCAATGCCTATCAGACAAGCGAAGGATGCCTCTCGCTAATCGGCGAGCGTCCCTGTACCCGCTATCGCCGCATTAAGGTTGAGTATTTGGACGAGAACTTCGTCCACCGCATCAAAAACTTCTCGGGCTACACCGCCGAGATCATCCAACACGAAATCGACCACTGCCAAGGAATCGTTATTTAGTTCCGACGATTCAAGAAAGCTCCCCGCAGCCAAGCAACTGCAGGGAGCTTTCGATTGTATGGAGCCTCTATCCCTTAGCTCTGGCGGTAGTGATCAAAGAAGTCGGCGAGGTCTTCGAGGGACTCTTTGAGTACTTCCATGCGCGGCAGGTACACGATGCGGAAGTGATCGGGCTCGGCCCAGTTAAAGCCGCCGCCGCGCGTGATCAGAATCTTCTTCTCGTGCAGCAGGTCGAGGGCAAACTGCTCGTCATCGGTGATGTTGAACTTCTTAACATCCATCTTGGGGAAGATGTAGAACGCCGCACGCGGCTTAACCACCGAGATGCCGTCAATCTTGCTGAGTGCCTCATACACAAAGTTGCGCTGCTCGTAGACACGGCCGCCGGGACGGATGTAGTCGTTGACCGACTGATGGCCGCCGAGCGCCGTCTGGACGATCGACTGGGCCGGCACGTTGGAGCACAGGCGCATGTTGGAGAGCATGTTGATGCCCATGATGAAGTCGCTCATGCAGCGCTGGTTGCCCGAAAGCACCATCCAGCCAATGCGATAGCCCGCGATCATGTGCGACTTGGAAAGGCCGCTAAAGGTGACACAGGGCAGATCGGGGGCGAGCGAGGCAATCGAGACGTGCTCGTAGCCGTCCATGCACAGGCGGTCATAGATCTCGTCGGCAAAAATCATGAGCTGGTGCCTGCGCGCAATCTCAACGATGCCCTCGAGCACCTCGCGCGGATAGACAGAACCCGTGGGGTTGTTGGGGTTGATGATGACGAGGGCTTTGGTCGCGCTCGTGATCTTGGACTCCATATCCTGCAGATCGGGATACCAATCCGCCTGCTCATCGCACAGATAGTGCACGGGATGACCGCCGGCAAGGGTCGCGCACGCCGTCCACAGCGGGTAGTCGGGGCTGGGGATCAGGATCTCGTCACCGTTATCGAGCAGCGCGTTCATCGAAAGCTGAATGAGCTCGGACACGCCGTTGCCCGTGTAGATGTGCTCCATCTGAACGTTGGGCAGGCCCTTGATCTGCGAGTACTGCATAATCGCCTTGCGCGCAGAGAACAGACCGCGCGAGTTGGAATAGCCTTCGCAGTCGGGCAGCTGCTGGCGCATGTCCTTGATAACCTCGTCAGGCGTGCGGAAACCGAAGGGCGCCGGGTTGCCGATATTAAGCTTGAGGATGCGCTCGCCCTCGTCCTCCATACGGGCAGCCTCGTCGACGACGGGACCGCGCACGTCATACAGGACGTTATCAAGCTTGGTGGATTTAGAAAAAGTACGCATGATGGCGCTCCTTGGAATTTGAGCTGAGGGACTAGGTTCGGATTTGGCAACTTTACAGGACGGAGGGGTCTCACCTTGGTCGGCGTCACCGGCGAGCAGCCAGGTAGCATCGACCTCCAAAATGCGGGCGAGCAGCTCTGCCACATCGCGCCGCGGAATCGTCTTGCCGCTCACATATTGGCTCATCTGACTCTTGCCGAGTTTTTTGCCGAGCATCTCCGATGCGCGGATTACGTCCGACTGGCGAACGTCGCGATCGGACATAGCCTGTCGCAGGCGATCGCTAAACGTCTCTTGGGCCACTAGAACCTCCTTGCTGGCAAAGTTCAATTTATAGAACACGAATTGAACCTGAGTTCAATTTAGGCAGCAGTATAGCGCGGCGCATTATCCGGAAGTTCAATTTCATAAGAAAATATACCGGACTCCGAGATTTGCCCAAAGCGGACAAAGACGTGTACACGTTTAGAGATATTCAAGGAAACGAGCCGCCGCAAGCGAAACGTCGGCGGTGCGGTATATCGCGTTGATCTGCCGATGAGGATGTCCCTCGAGCGGGCGCACGGCAACATCGAACTGGCAGCGGCGCAAGATGAGCGCCGGAAGAATGCTCACGCCCAGGCCGTCCTCGACCATAGCCATAATCGCATAATCATCCCAGGTCGACAGCTTAGAGCGCACCGCCAGGCCCGCGCGGCGAAACAGCGGCGTAATCTCGTCGTCGCTACCGCGTTCCAGCAGGATAAACTGCTCGTTGGCCAAATCGGCAAGGGAAACGACCTCCGCGGTGGCAAGCGAGGAGTCCGCTGGCACCACGGCCATCAGCTCGTCTTGCACCAACGGCCGCGACGCCATGCCGGCGCCGCGTGGTTCGCGCGGAATAAAGCCCAGGTCGCAGCGGCCTTCCGCCACCCATTGCTCAATCTCGGAGTAATCACCCATCAGCAGCTCGTAATCGATGTCCGGGTGATCGGCGCGAAAGTGCGCAATCACCGGCGGCAGCACGTGGGTCGCCACACTCGAAAACGTACCGATGCAGATTTTGCCGCGCATGAGCCCGCGCATCTCATCCACCCGTCGCTGCAAGCGAGTGAATTCCTCGCAGAGTGCCTCGACAGCCGGCATGACCTGCCGCCCGTCGGCAGAAAGAGCCACGCCCTCTCGACTGCGGTCGAGCACCTTGAAGCCCCAATCGGCCTCAAGATCGGCCACCATACGACTCACGCCCGACTGCGAATAGCTCAGGCGCTCGGCAGCACGCGTAAAGCTTCCGGCGCGCACCGTCTCCAGCAGCACCTGCATCTTTTGGATATTGGTCTCCACGGCACGTCCCCACCCTTGCATGAGTTTTTGTCATGTTTTCCATGCATTATATTCGCTTTTCTTCTAAAGCCAGTTCACCCATAGTGAACATGCTCGGATATAGAGGGGATGTCAGCGTATGAACAACGGACTGTTTACGTACTTAGCAGCATTGCTGTTGTTTGGCTCCAACGGCATCATCGCCATTGCCGCCGACCACGGCGGGTACAAGCTCAAGGAAGAAATAAAGCCATACATCGAAAGCCTCGGCCACACCGTGACCGACTTCGGCACCTATTCGGAGGACAGCGTGGATTATCCGGATTACGCCGCCCCCTGCGCAAGGGCAGTGGTTTCGGGAGAGATGGACAGGGGCATAGTGATATGCGGAACCGGCATAGGCATCTCCATTGCCGCAAACAAGATAAAGGGAGTGAGATGCGCCCTTTGCACCGACCCGGTAATGGCCCGGCTGACCCGGGAGCACAACGACGCAAACATGCTGGCCATGGGCGCCGGCATCGTCGGCCCCAACCTGGCCGAGCGCATCGTCCAGGTGTTCCTGAACACCGCGTTTGAAGGCGGCC
>CALKBB010000109.1 GCA_937989795.1 uncultured Collinsella sp.
CGCGCGATATTGTGGAGCGCGCGAGTGCCCGTGGTGTGACGGTGTCGACGGCGGAGTCGCTGACGGCGGGCATGATCGCCTCGACGATTGCCGATATCCCGGGTGCCTCGGCGGTGCTTCGTGGCGGCGCGGTGACCTATTGCGATGAAATCAAACATCGTGTGCTCGGCGTTAAACAGGAAACGCTCGATCGGTTTAGCGCCGTGTCGCACCAGACGGCGCGTGAGATGGCCATCGGCTCGCTGGACCTTTATCAGAGCGATATAGCTGTAAGCGCAACGGGCTACGCTGGGCCCGGTGGCGGCACCGAGCAAGACCCCGCCGGTACGTTCTATATTGGCTGGGCGTATCGCACAGCCGATGGGGGAGCGCCGGTTGTCGAGTCTGCGCGCTGTCATTACGAGGGCGATCGGTCGTGCGTTCGCGCCCATGCGGTCGCGGAGGCTTTGGGACGCATTGTCCGCGTGCTCAATTCTATGGAATAGACATGGTTTAAGGGGCCTTAGGGCCCCTTAATTGTGGAGATAGGGACCTTTGACGGTATTGATGTTTGCGCTGGTACAAGGCCTAAATTTGTTCGAGCACCCGTATTTGTGATTGGCGTGGTCAAGCGTTTGGTCGGTGATTGGTCTGCGTTTGGTCGGTTTTTGGAATGTTCGGGTGTATATGATGAATCTGAACGGTTGACCACGAACAGCCGTTCGTTTATTATCGTTTCAGGTTGTTAAGAGGAGGGCTATTCATGGCCAAGAATTCAGGTCCCGTACGTACCGTTCATGCACGTACGACGGGCAAAGAGCGCGACGAGATGATCGCCACCACCAAGGCCGAGATCGAGAAAAAGTTCGGCCAGGGCTCTATTATGAGGTATGGCGACGGCGGTCCCGAGCTCGAGGTCGAGGCTATTCCGACGGGCTCTCTGGCGCTTGATGCCGCTTTGGGTATCGGCGGCGTGCCGCGCGGCCGTATTGTCGAGATTTATGGTCCCGAGTCCTCCGGTAAGACGACGCTTTCGCTTGAGATTCTTGCAGAGGCGCAGGCCATGGGCGGCGTCGTTGCATTTATCGACGCCGAGCACGCGCTTGATCCCACCTATGCCGCGCGCATCGGCGTCGATATCGATGAGGTTCTGATTTCCCAGCCCGATACGGGCGAGCAGGCGCTCGAGATCGTCGATATGCTTGTGCGCTCCGGTGCCATCGACGCCATCGTCGTCGACTCTGTTGCCGCCTTGACTCCGCGTGCCGAGATCG
>CALKBB010000110.1 GCA_937989795.1 uncultured Collinsella sp.
CCGGGCCAATGCTCCACAATTCGGCTGGCGAGTGCCTGGGCGCCCGTCTCATTCTCGACATGGTCGATGACGACTTCTCCACCGGTAAAGCCTTCGGCCTCCATGGTGTCGACAATCTTGCCAAACATCTTCTTTTCGCCACGGGTGTGACCGACGAGCTTAATCTCCCCCGCCTCGCTTGCTGTACCCAAAACTCGAATGTTGAGTTTATTGGCGATGACTCCAGCTGCCTTGGGAATACGTCCGGCCTTGGCGAGATTTTCGTAATTGCACAGGCTAAAGAGGATCTTGCTGTTCTGTTCCAGCTCATCAAAATAGCTGCAGGCTTCCTCAAATGAAACGTCTGGATTGCTTGCGAGATAACGGTCGAACAACAGGAAGATCAGGTCCATTTTGCCGCCGGCTGCACGCGAATTGACTAGATGAATCTGTCGATTAGGATCCTCGGCAAGAACCAAATCGCGTGCCGTGGCGGCAGCGTTATAGCTGCCCGATAAGCCCTCCGAGATGGGCATGCAAATCGTCTTGTCGGCAAGCCTAAAGAGTTCGGTCCACTCGCCTACGCTCGGACAGGCGCTCGAAGAAGCGCTCGACTCCGCCTGCACGGCGCAATTGAGTTCGTGAACGTCGAGTGTGAGATCATCGACAAACTCGCGCTCCCCCACTCGAATTTTGAGGGGTGCAAATGCAAAGGTGGTATGGGGTGCGGTCGGTTGCCAATCGCGGAGGTTGCAGCTCGAATCGGAGATAAGTGCCCAGCTCATATGGGGTCCTTTCTATTTACTCAAGCCTAATTATAACCATCTTGCTGAACTCTGTTCTATATCTAGTATTCAGAACTAGATAAAAGCTTATTGAAGATGAGTTGATTGGCGGAGATAAAGAATGGGCCCCGCAGCGGAAAAGCCACGAGACCCATGTCGGATGCTGTGAAGTGTTGCTTAATAGCGCACAAAGATATAATCATTACCCATGCTCCAACTAATGGAGGTCTTAATAACTCCTGTGTTGTAGTTAGAAGCATGAATCATCTCGCCGTTTCCAACGTAAATGCCGGTATGGCGGGAATTTACAACGACGTCTCCCGGTTGCGGATCGGTCACACGATGCCAGCCCATAAACGTAACGGTGGTGCCCAAACGGCAATAACGACCGGTGAGGCAGTAGCTAACGAATCCCGAGCAGTCAAAGCTGTTCGGTCCAATGCCGCCCCAGGAATAAGCGCAACCAAGCTTGCTGTAGGCACGCGAAACAACGGTGCCGCCATCAACGGACTGGCTCGGCGCAGAAGGGGTCGGAGCCGGAGCGGGAGTCGAGGGTTGAGGCGTGGGGGCCGGAGCGGGCGTGGGAGTGGGCGCAGGCGTGTTGCCGCCGTTGTTGCTCGTACCGCCACCGTTGTTGGTGTTCTCAGTCGTGCCAGCGGTCTCGGTGTTCACCGTTGCCTTCTCGGCGGTGCTGGCGTTAATGCCGGCCTGTAGTGCGGCATTGGCCTCTGCCTCGGCGGCAAGCTCGGCCTGCAGCTGCGAGTCCAGGGAGTTCACAACGTTTTGAGCCTCGGCCTGCTGAGCGTTGAGCTCGTCGACCTTCTTTTGCGTGGCGGTGACGTTCTTCTCCTGCTCGGCTTGCTTGTCGGTAAGCTGCTGCTTAAGCTCCTTGACCTCTTGGATGGTCTGGGCCTGTTTGTCGGAAACCTTGCCGTAGTAGAACAGGCGGTTGAGCATATCGCCCAGGTCATCGACGCCCGTCAGAACCTGGAGCAGGCTCAGGCCGCCGGTCTTGTACTCGCCGGCAACGTAGTTAGAAAGCTTGGCCTGGCCATCGGCGATCTCCTGCTGCTTTTGCGTGATCTCGCCAGCGGTCTGGTCGAGCGCCTGCGTTTGAGTGACGAGCTCGTCGTAGATCTGCTGGGTTTGCGTGCCGATCTGCTCGAGTTTTGTACGAGCAGCGGCAAGGTCGGATGCGGTATCGGCATAGGCCGGAGCCGCGAGGCCCAGGCCCAAAACACATGCGAGGGTTGCCGTAGCAGCGCAGCGTGCCATGTTTCTATGCGTGTTTGCTGTGCGCATGTAGCTTCCTTTCCAGTAACTAAGGGTAACGGCTACTCCACCGTCACCAGGCTAAAGAGCTCAACATCGTCGTCAGTCGGCGTGAGCTTCTCGCGCGGGTTGAGAAACGCAAGCTCGAGGATACAACCGTAACCCACAAGCTTTGCGCCCATATCGCGCACCAGTTTACCTGTTGCCTCGACGGTTCCGCCCGTCGCGACCAAGTCGTCCAGAATCAACACGGTA
This sequence comes from uncultured Collinsella sp., assembly GCA_937989795.1. Classification (GTDB taxonomy): domain Bacteria; phylum Actinomycetota; class Coriobacteriia; order Coriobacteriales; family Coriobacteriaceae; genus Collinsella. The sequence continues at coordinate 2,292 of CALKBB010000110.1, forward strand.
TCTTTAGAGGTAATGGCATCGGCATGGATCTCGATAGAGTCGGTGCCATATTCGAGCTCGTAGCTCAGGCTCACCGTCTTGCGCGGCAGCTTGCCCGGCTTACGAGCGGGCACAAAGCCGGCACCCAGGGCGACAGCCACGGGCACGCCGACCATAAAGCCGCGAGCCTCGGGACCCACGACCTTGGTGATACCCATGCCAGCAAAATGCTCAGCCAGGGCATCTACCATGGCCTTTAGTGCCTCGGGATTACCAAAGAGCGGCGTGATGTCCTTAAATACGACTCCGGGTTCGGGATAGTCGGGAATATCGACGATATGAGATTCGAAGTCATACATGGCGTGACCTTTCATGGATTGCCGAAATTTCAGCAGCGGTTATTTGCCCGCGGTGGCGGCGTCGGATTGCGAAGGGGCGACGACTTTGAGCGGCTTTACGAGAGAATCCTCGTGCGAAACCGGCGCGGCTGGCTCTTCGTTTTTGGCCTTGGTGGACTCGGAACGCGTGATTTCCTCATCGAGTGCATCGATGTCGGCGTCCTCGACCACGGCGTTGAGCGACTCAAAAACGCGGTTCTTGAGCAGCGCGGTGTGCACGCCCTCCGTCAGGTCGTGAAGCTTCTTAAACGCACGCTCGAGCTTGGCGTCGCGCTCGTCATCGGAGGTATCCATGCCGAGCATGCTCACGAGTACCTGCTCAAACATCGAGGACTCGCGGTTTGCCGACGATACGTACTGGCGCAGGTTGCGCGGCTCGATATGAAAGCGCGAAAGCTCGGAGCAGTAACGGATGATCGGAAAATCGCGACCATCGACGAGCTCGCGGTTCTGCGGGCTTTTGATGATGCGAATGAGGTCGTTTTCGGCCAGGGAGCGGATAAACGAGATCTCAACACCGAGCATATCGGGAATGGTCTCGATGGGATGCAGCTTTTGCTTGGTCTCCTTGGGCTCCGCCTTGAGCGGAACGTCGGACAGCAGGCCCACCTCGTAGGCGAGCGTAGACAGGTCCGTGGGGTTTTCCAGGCGCTGCTTGATCACGTTGAGCGGCATGTAGCGAGTCTTTTGCAGGTGCAGAATGACCTCCAGGCGGTCAACGTCCTCCTTGGAGTACTGACGATAGCCCTTAGGCGTGCGATGAGGGGTGATGAGCCCCTCATCTTCGAGAAATCTAATTTTTGAGTTCGAAAGATCGGGGTATGCGCCTCGAAGTAGGTTGACGACTTGGCCGATACTCAGATAGTTGCGTTCGGCCATGCCCTACTCACCGGTTTCGATGCGCTCCGGCGTGCTCTCGTGATAGATGAGCGTAAATGTACCGATCTGTACAGAAGAGCCATCGTGCAGCGGGGCGCCGTTGACGATAGCGCCGTCAACCCACGTACCGTTGAGCGAGCCCAGGTCCTCAATACGGGCCCCCAGACCCTCGCGAATAATGCGCGCGTGGCTGCGCGAAACGGTCATGTCATTGAGGAAGATGCCGTTCGCAGGATCGCGGCCGATGGTGGTCACGTCGTCCTCGAGTTCAAAAGCGGCACCAGTCTGCGGACCCTTGACGATGGACAGAACGGGGGCGGTGATGCGCACGTTGGCCATGAGGTCGGGAACGGTGACATCGCTCGAAGGAACGCGGAAAACACAGGTGGCGTCTGAGGCCTTATCGTTCTGAGGCATATTGTTAACCATGTTGTCCATGACAACCCCTAACTTAACGCGGACATGCCGCAAAGAATGAACTGTACATAATCATACCCCAATGACTTAATCTTCGATTTCGGGGTTAAGAAAGTCGATGTCTTCGTCCTCGGGATGTGCGATAGCCTGTTTAATGGCCGCTCCGCCCTTAATGGAGTAGATGACAGCCGTGAGCATGGAGAAGATCACGCCGCCGTACACAAAGAAGATGCCGAGGGGCACCGAGCTTCCGTTGAGGCCCGGGAAGGCCGTAAGGGATGAAGGTAAAAGATGCAGGCCGTCAATAACGGGGAAACCGAGCAGCATGAGCGAGAAACCAGTCATGAGCAGCGCTGTGGCAATCTTTCCCGGGAAGACGACATCGATGGGGCGACGGTGATAATGACGAACGATAAGCGTGCCGATGCCCAGATAGATGTCGCGGCCAATAATGAGCACGCAGACCCAGATGGGTAGCTCTCCGCGGACCACCAGTCCCAAGACGCCGGTGAACAGCAGCGCACGGTCGCAGATGGGATCCATGACCTTGCCGAGCCATGAGACCGTCTTAGTCATGCGGGCGATCTGGCCGTCCATCCAGTCGGTGGAGGCGGCAACGGCGTAGATAACAATGGCGATGACGCGGTTGTTGTCCGTCACAAACAGGTACAGAAATACCAGGGTGAGGATCAGGCGCGTAAAGGTGATGAAATTGGAGATCGTAAAGATCTTATTCGACGGGTAATCGGAAGTGCCGATAAGCTCCTTTTTGATCTTCTTTTTGATGCCCACAGGACTCCCCCGCTGGTAAACGACAAAACTTTCGATACTATACCCGTTCTGGCGATGTCTATCCAGCGTAAGCATAGAGAGTCCAGACATGTGGAGGGCGCTATTAGGCGGGGGATTTCGCATTCGTGTACATCTGCCTCCAAACATGTCGAAAAATGTCGATTTTGGTGGCTAATGTACACGTTTTGATTCGGTGATTACATCGATCGGGAACGTTGTTACTTTAAGCAAAATAATCATGGTGATTAAAACAAAAAAGGTCAGGCACTAGGTGCCTGACCTGCAAACTTCTGGT
>CALKBB010000111.1 GCA_937989795.1 uncultured Collinsella sp.
CAAAGGAAAGCACTTAATGTGCTTTCCGTCTTGCGCAGGACTGTAGAGCAGGAAACTTAGCCCGTGCCGGGCCCGCTGAGACCAGACCGGCGAGGTACACAGGTTCAGATGGGGCTTTGATGCATGGGTGGTCTGTTGGTGGGCAAATGGGTATCATACTGTGGTTATTGCATCGACTCTGTGATGCTTTGTTGTACGTTCCCGGCGGTCGGTTTGCCAGAAGCGCCCCGTCGGTTGTTCCAGACCCGTTTCGAAGAAAGGAAACCACACGAACCTATGGCAGCTAAAAAATCATCTCCCTTGAAGATCATTCCGCTCGGCGGCCTTGACGGCATCGGCAAGAACATGACGGTCTTCGAGTGCGGCGACGACATGGTGCTCGTCGACGCCGGTCTCATGTTCCCGGATGACTCCCAGCCCGGTATCGACCTGGTGCTTCCTGACTACACCTATGTCCTGGAGAACGAGGAGAAGCTCCGCGGTATCGTCGTCACCCACGGCCACGAGGACCACACCGGTTCGCTTCCGTACCTGCTGCAGGATCTCAACAACAAGGTGCCCATCTTCTCGAGCAAGCTGACGCTCGGTTTTATCGAGGGCAAGCTCTCCGAGTTCCGCATCCGCGCACCTAAGTTCCGCGAGGTCAAGGGCGGAAGCCATGTCAATCTCGGTGGCATCTCGCTCGATTTCTTCTCCATGACGCACTCCATTCCGGGTGCACTGGGCGTGTTTATCCGCACCAACCAGGGCACTGTTATGCACACGGGCGACTTTAAGCTCGATCAGACGCCCATCGATGGCGTCACGCCCGACTATGCCGCCATCAGCCGCTTCGCTAAGCAGGGTATCGATCTGCTGCTTTCCGACTCCACCAACGCCACGGTTCCGGGCTTTACCAAGTCCGAGGCCGAAGTTGGCCCCAACCTGCTGCACGCCATCAAGAACGCCCCGGGCCGCGTGTTCGTCGCGTCGTTCTCGAGCCACATCCATCGTTTGCAGCAGATCTGCAACGCTGCTCGCGCCTGTCGCCGCAAGGTCGTCGTGACCGGACGTTCCATGCTCACCAACACCCGCGTGGCGCGCGAGCTGGGCTACCTCAACATCGACGATGCCGATATCCTCGATGCCTTCGATATCGATAACCTGCCCGACGACAAGATCGTCGTCATGTGCACCGGTTCGCAGGGCGAGCCGCTGTCGGCCCTGTCCCGCATGGCCAACGGCGAGCACAAGACGCTTTCTATCCACGAGGGCGATACCGTCATCCTCTCGGCAACTCCTGTTCCCGGCAACGAGAAAGCCGTCCAGCAGGTCGTCAACAGCCTGGCCAAGCTTGGCTGCGACGTCTGGGATAAGTCCCGCGCCCTCGTCCACGTCTCGGGTCACGGCAGCCAGGAGGAGCTCAAGCTCCTGATGGCCATGGCCAAGCCCACCTACTTTATGCCGGTTCACGGCGAGGCCGTGCACCTGCGCGCCCATGCCCAGCTTGCCCGCAAGATGGGTCTCAAGGACGATCACATCTTTATCCTCGATAACGGTGACACGCTCGAGATGCGCGGCGGTATCGTCAAGCGCGGCACGCCCGTCGAGTCCGGCGTCGTCTATGTCGACGGTCTGCGCATCGGCGACACCGATCCCATCGTCCTGCGCGATCGCCAAAAGCTCGCCAACGACGGTATGGTCACGGCCGTTGCCATCGTCTCGCTCAAGCACAAGAAGATCGAGGCTATCGAGTTCTCGGGCCGCGGTGTTTCGTTTGCCATCGACGACCAGTTCTCCGAGGACGCCTCCGCAGCTATTATGAAGACGATCGAGAAGGGTAAGTTTACCTTTACCAGCAGCGGTTCCGACGCCATTCGCAAGGCCGTGCGCGATTCGCTCTCCAACTTTATCTGGAGCCGTACGCGCACCCGTCCGATGATCATCCCGGTCGTCATGGAGGTTTAGTTTGGCGCGCGGATCTGCACAAAACGCCAAAGGCAATAAGGCCAACAACCAACCGGCATCTGCTAAGGGTGCCGGTTCCCATCTGCGTGCCAATAAGGGCCACGAGTCCGAGTTCGATGATTTCGAGCCCCTGGTCGAGCCTTCGGCCAATCGCGATATCGCCGGCGTGGTCATTGCCGTTTTGGCGATTGCGTCCTTTATCGCCGTGATTTCCCCGGCAACGGCGCCCGTGACAGCTGCGGTTGCCGGTTTCTACCACCTTGGCTTTGGCCTGGGCGCCTACGTGCTGCCGATCGTCATCTTGCTGTTTGCCGCTACACTCTTTTTGGGTGAGGACTCGCCGCTCAATATTCGCTCGGTTGCGGGCGGCGCCGTAGTCTTTATCCTGTCGCTGTTGGTGCCGGGTACGACCGACTCGTGCGACCTTATGTTTACGCCGCAGAACCTTTCCGCGTCGGGCGGCTACATTGGCGCCTTTATCGCAAGTACCTTGCAAAACGCCCTGGGTAAACCCATCGCCATGGTTGTCTTGTTGGGGCTTGTCGTCGTAGGTTTGGTCATTATTGGCTTTTCGGTGGGCGGCGTTTTGCGCTCCGCACGCGATCGCGCTGCCGATTTTGCCGGGCGTCGTCGTGCCGATGTCAATGCGAGCCCGTGGGGCGACGAAGAGGCCCTGTCGGTTCCCGGCGTCGCCCGTCCGCACCTGAGCATTCTGCGCCAGAAGGGAACTGATGCCGCGGTGACCACGGTCATGGGAGGCGATGCCGACCCGGTTTTGGATGACGACGAGGACGATGACCCGTTTGTCGACGTGTCCGAGGCCGTGGAGGCCGAGCGCGCTAAGACCACGCTGCTGCCGCGTCGTCATGTCAAGAAGGG
>CALKBB010000112.1 GCA_937989795.1 uncultured Collinsella sp.
GTGAGCGCGGCGTCAAGCTCTCGGGCGGCCAGCGTCAGCGCGTGGCTATCGCCCGCGCCATCCTGACCGACGCGCCGATTCTAGTGCTCGATGAGGCGACGTCTGCCTTGGACAGCGAGTCCGAGTCGCTGGTGCAGGAGGCGCTCGAGAACCTGATGCGCGGCCGCACCTCCATTGTGGTGGCACATCGCCTGTCCACCGTGGCGGCGCTCGACCGCATCGTGGTGCTGGCGGACGGCGAGATTGTCGAGGACGGTACGCATGCGCAGCTTGTCGAGGCGGGTGGCGAGTACGCGAGCCTGTGGAGCCGTCAGACCGGCGCATTCTTGGAGGCGTAAGCGTCTCGGACGTGGGACAATTGTGCCCATAAGTTTATTGTGCCGTTGAGCCGAGGAGTCGTTATGCCACGCGAGACCAATGCCGCCAAACGCGAGCGCGCCATCGAGGTGTGCGAGCGCCTCAACCGTCGCTATGGCCCGGTCGAGTGTTTTTTGGATCACGAGAATCCCTTTAGGCTGCTCATCGCGGTGCTGCTCTCGGCGCAGACGACCGACGCGCAGGTCAACAAGGTGACGCCGAAGCTGTTTGCCCAGTGGCCCACGCCCGAGGCCATGGCGGGGGCGAGCGTGGCCGATGTGGCCGACACCATTAAGTCACTCGGCTTTTATAAGAGTAAGGCCAAGCACGCCGTGGAGGCCGCGCAGATGATCGTTGCCGATTACGGCGGCGAGGTGCCGGCCGACATGAAGGAGCTCGTCAAACTGCCGGGTGTGGGTCGCAAGACGGCGAACATCGTGCTCAACGTGGGGTTTGGCATTGTCGAGGGCATCGCGGTCGATACGCACGTCAACCGTATCGCGCACCGCCTGATGCTGAGTCCCAAGACGCATGCCAAGGAGCCGCTCAAGACCGAGCAAGACCTGCTCAAGATTTTGCCGCACGAGTATTGGGAATCGGTCAACCACCAGTGGATTACCTTTGGCCGCGAGATCTGCGACGCCCGCAAACCTAAGTGCGACGAGTGTCCACTGGCAGACCTTTGCCCCAGCGTACGGGTGGGCTAGGTTGTAAGGGCAGGGTGCCACACCAAGGTAAAACAACCATAATTGCAAAGTAGACGTTGCCACAACTATAAAGTAGGAATTGCCATAATTGCAAAGTAACGCAGGTGGAAACTGACAATTGATGCTGTCCGTTCAGACTGTTTTGTGCCGAGGGCGTTCGGGCATGCGCGTTTTGGGTGAGTGGACCGGGTGCTGATGGCCGCCGTGCAGCTTGCGCGACGCCCGCAAACCCAAGTGCGACGAGTGCCCGCTGGCAGACCTTTGCCCCAGCGTACGGGTGGTGCAATAGCTTTTTGCAAACTTTTTTGCAAAAAAGTCTCAAACCTTAGATATAGCTTGATTGCGCAACCTTTTTAGGATTTTCTCGGCTTGAATTAATCATGAAGTTCAAATGTCTTCTTCAGCGAAGTGGTCGCGAAGAAGCAAGTCGGGAAAGGACGACCACATGAATAGGAAGCTTAGCGCTGCTATCACAGCCGGTCTGAGCCTGAGCATGGTGCTCGGCTCCACGCCGGTTGCTGCTATCGCGGCGGAGACTGCTCAGAACACGAGCGAGGGGGCTACTGCTGCAGCCTCTACTGGTGTTAAGACCGTTATTTTTGTAGCGGCAAATGGCGGCGGCGGCGCTTTCAAGGACGGAAACATCACTACGTCCCCCATGCAGACTAACGACGAGGGTGTTAGCGCCGGAATAATTTAGCCAAATATAGTCGGCCGAGATTGACCAATCCCG
>CALKBB010000113.1 GCA_937989795.1 uncultured Collinsella sp.
CGACTCGTCGCGACACGCCATGCGGTAGAGCGGCGTGCCCTCCTCGAGCGTGAGCGGGTACACCGACACATGATGCGGCGCCGCCGCCAACACGCCATCGAGTGTGCGCTGCCAGCTTAGGTCGGTCTGCCCGGGAAAGCCGCACATCAGGTCGCACGACACGACAAGCCCAGCGTCCTTGACCGTCGTGATGGCAGCGAGCGCCCGATCGGCATCGTGAATGCGGCCGATGGCGGTAAGTTCGGCGTTATCGAGCGTTTGCACGCCCAGAGAGACGCGCGTGACACCCACCCCGGCAAGCGCAGTGGCAAGCTCTGCGGTCAGCGATTCGGGATTGGCCTCGCAGGTAAACTCAACAGGCTTGCACCACGCAGAGATACGCCGGGCAAATTCTACCAAACGCTCCCCCGCCAGCGACGGCGTGCCGCCGCCAACATAGACGGTGCGGATCTGTGCAAGCGCGCCTGCGTCGCCAAAAGCATCGAGGCGCGCATACAACTGCTCAAAATAGGTATCGAGCGCAACGCTCATGTTGCACGGAGCAAAACTGCGTGAGTCAAAGTCACAGTACCGGCATTTTTGGGCGCAAAACGGCACATGCACGTACAGCGCGGTAACGGCCACCGTTAGGCCTCCAACGGATGAGCGGGCACCGACTCGCCGGCGGCAAGTGCGGCCTCACAGGCCACCACATCGTGCTCGATATCATCGACCAGTGCCATGAACTCCTCGTATGTGGAGCAACGCACCACCTGAGCGCGCCAGGCGGCAGCATGGGGCATGCCCTTTAGATACCAGCTTGCGTACGTGCGGGCACGCGACATGAGCGGCAACAGCTCGTGCGTGAGCGTCAGGTGCTCGCGCAGGGCATCCAGGCGCTCAACCGAGGAGCGAGAAGGAACCGGCGTGCCATCGAGTGCAAGGGCTCGGGCATCGCCGAACACCCATGGATTGCCGTAGATGCCGCGCGCGATAAACACCGCGCTGGCACCCGAGCTTTGCAGATGCTCAGCAGCGTCCTCTGCCGAGAACACATCGCCCGAACCGATAACGGGAATCTCGACGGCGTCGGCCACCTCATCGACGACCGACCAATCGGCCTGGCCCGTATAGAGCTGCGTGGCGCAGCGACCATGTACCGCCACCGCGGCGGCCCCTGCTCCCTCAAGCATCTGGGCAAACGTCGCGGCGTTGCGGTCTTCGGCGTAAAAGCCCTTACGGATTTTTACGGTCACGGGCACATGCGCCGCGCCCACCGCCGCCTCGACGATCTGCTCGGCCAGATCGGGAGTGCGCATAAGCGCCGAGCCCTCGCCCTTGGTGACGACCTTGCGAGCCGGGCAGGCCATGTTGATATCGATCAGCGACAGGCGATCGCCCACACGCTCCTCGACGGCAGCAACAGCGCTCGCAAACTGATCGGGCTTGGAGCCAAAGAGCTGCACGCAGATCTGCTGCTCCTCATCGGCCGGCAGTACCAGGCGCCACGTCTTATTGCTGGCATAGGCAAGGCCCGCCACGCTCACCATCTCGCTATAGGCAAGATGGGCACCGCGACGGCGGCACATGATGCGATAGGCGGGATCGGTCACGCCCGCCATGGGAGCCATAAGGAACGGCTGCTCGGCATAGGCGCCAAGCAACCGCTTGCTGTATTCAGAAAGTGCCATGGACCTACTCGTCCACCTTGAGGATCGCCATAAAGGCCTCCTGCGGCACCTCGACCGAGCCGATGGCCTTCATGCGCTTTTTGCCCTCTTTCTGCTTCTCGAGCAGCTTGCGCTTTCGCGAGATATC
>CALKBB010000114.1 GCA_937989795.1 uncultured Collinsella sp.
TCTGCAACGGATAATCGAGCTTCGTCCATGCGCTGGCATCGGTCAAATCGACGCCCCGCCCCGCCCCATCCACCTGCCGCCACCTGCTATCCGCCGATTTCCGTTGCGCTGTTGTATTCCCATGCCATATCCTCTAGACAACTACGCGGCATCATCGCCGCCGCGCCTACAAGAGAGGAATGTCCATGACCGCACCTGCATCCAAGCTGCTCCAGCCCATTACGGTTGGCCCCCTTGAGCTCAAGAACCGCATTATGTTTCCGCCGCTGACCACCGGCTACGAGGAGCGCGACGGCTCCATCGGCGAGCGCAGCCTGGCTTTTTACGAGCGCCTGGCCCGTGGCGGCGTGAGCTACATCGTCATCGGCGACGTCGCTCCCGTCATGACCGCGAGCCCCACGCCCAAGCTGGCAACCGACGCCCAGATCCCCACGTTTAAGGCGCTGGCCGACGCCGTCCACAAGCACGGTGCCAAGGTTGCGCTGCAGCTATTCCACCCCGAGTACGACGTGCCCGGTGTCGGTCGCATGGTCATGGGCTCCATGGCCGCTGCCAAGGCCGCGCAGGAGGCCAAGGCCGCCGGCGACGAGGAGACCTTTGCCGCCAAGATGGCCGAGTCCAACGAGATCCGCAAGCAGGCATACGCCAAGCTGCACCACGACATGCAGCATTTTGTGAACGAGGCGAGCGTGGAGCAGCTCACCCAAATCAAGGAGGCCATCGCCGCCTCGGCCGCTCGCGCACAGCAGGCCGGCATCGACGCCATCGAGGTCCACGGCGACCGTTTGGTGGGTTCGCTGTGCTCGGCCATCCTCAACCAGCGCACCGACGAGTACGGTGGTTCGTTCGAGAACCGCGTTCGCTACGCGCTGGAGGTCGTCGCCGCCATTAAGGAGGCCGCGCCGCAGCTGATGGTGGAGTACAAGCTCCCCGTGATCATGGAGAACCCCGACGGCACGCCGCGCGGCAAGGGCGGCCTGCAGCCCGACGAGGCCTGCGAGTTTGCCAAGCTGCTCGAGGGCGCTGGCATCGATATGATTCAGGTTGCACAGGCCAACCACACCGGCAACATGGGCGACACCATTCCGCCCATGGGTGCCATGCCCTACAACTGGACGCTGCCGGTGGCCGAGCGTGTCAAGGCCCTGGTCTCCGTGCCGGTGGCAACCGTTGGCCGTGTTGTCTCGGTCGAGGCCGGCGAGAAGATTCTGGAAGACGGCGCCGCCGACATCATCGCCTACGGCCGCTCGCTCATGTGCGACCCCGACATTGCGCTGAAGGCCGCCACGGGTGAGCCCATCCGCGAGTGCCTCAACTGCAACAAGGGCTGCGTCGACGCGATTCAAAACCGCAAGTACATCTCGTGCGTGCTCAACGCCGAGAACGGTGACGAGGCTACCATCGCCATTAAGCCGGGCGAGGGCGACAAGAAGATCGCCGTGGTGGGCGGCGGCATTGCCGGCCTGGAGGCCGCGCGCGTGGCGGCCAAGCGCGGCTACGACGTGACCGTCTACGAGGCGAGCGATCATCTGGGCGGCCAGATTGTGCTGGCGGCTGCGCCCCCGCGCAAGGACGAGATCATGCGCTCGGTCGAGTACTACGAGAAGATTCTGCCCGGCCTGGGTGTGAAGGTTGAGCTCAACCACGTCGCTACCGCTGAGGACCTCAACGTCGCCGATGCCGCGATTGTGGCCGTGGGCGCGCACGACGTGGTCATCCCCGTTCCGGGTGCCGATTCTGAGAAGGTCGTCTCGAGCTGGGACGTGCTGGCCGGCAAGGTGGAGCTTACGGGCCGCGTCGCCGTCATTGGCGGCGGCCTGGTGGGCACCGAGACTGCCGAGTATCTGCTGCAGCACGGCTGCGAGGTGGCGATCGTGGAGATGCTCGACAAGATTGCCGCGGGCGAGTCCGAGACCATTCTGCCGCTGATTATGAGCGACTTTGCAGAGCACAACGTGGAGCAGCATGTTAAGACCCGCCTGACCACCATTACCGACGAGGGCGTGGAGGCTATTCGCACCACCGAGGACGGCGCCGAGGAGCCGGTGAAGATCGCCTGCGATTACGTGGTGATGGCCGTGGGCTCCAAGGCCAATGCGTTTGACCTGGACGGCGTGACGGTGCCCGTGACCTGCGTGGGCGACTGCTCGGGCGAGCGCACCGCCGACATCGCGAGCGCCATTCGCACGGCGTATCACGCGGCCAACGAGCTGTAGTTGACATCGCGGCCAGGCGGGGCGGTAGCACGGATCCGCCTCGCCCCGCTGCGTCCCGTCGGGTGTCAACCGGTGCGGGGCCTGCAAGCGCAGCAGGTCCCGCCCTTTTTGTTTTGCTCTGGTGGATGGCAATGTGCGGTAATCATGAGGAGTGAGGACGTCTGCTGCCTTGCAGACCACTCAAAATTATTGGGAGAGAGGCTAATAATTATATCCTCTATACCAAAGGGCATAAAGAGATGCCAATTTTGCTGACAAGCGAATGACGATTAGCTGCGAGTCAGTTACCAGCGTAAATAATCGATAAAGAAATGTCGTAAATTGGTGTCAAATGCCCAGATAACGCCGTGTCTATTTTAATTAACTGTTTTGAGCAAACAGCAAAATGCTACTATCTAACTTGCACGTAAGAAAACAGGTAAACATTTAGGGCTAAGAAGTGGCAGGTATGTCGGAAGCAACTAGGACTCGCACGCATGCGTCCGAGGTTAGGCAGCGCGCCGTCGAGATCCTCCAAGAGGGGGTCGGTCACCGCGCCCTCGCCGCAAAGCTTGGCATTCTCCAGGCCACGGCTCGTCAGTGGGCCCGCGCGTATGCCGTAGGCGGTGCCGACGCCGTTCTCAACGCCGGTTCGCATCATCACACCTATTCGTACGACGTAAAGCTCGCCGTGGTTAAGGACCGTCTGGAAAACGGCCTGACGGTTCGCGAGGCCATGATCAAGCATGGGATTCCCAGCGAGTCTTCGGTCAAGGCCTGGTGCCGCCAGTATCGCGAGAGCGGTGAGTCCGCACTGGTCGATAAGCCGCGCGGTCGCAAGCCGCGCGTTAAAAAGGCGGAATAGCGAACGGGATGGTGCGCCCACAGGGGCGCATTTTTCTTGCCGCCCCTCTACTCCAAAGCGGACGTACCCTTACCCCGTACGCCTAAAACTCCCCAGTTGACCGAAAACCCGCCGCCGCCACTCCTCAATTGAGCTATAACGTTAAACAATTGCAGCGTTTTTGCATGGGGGAGTGATGGTATGACGCTACTGTATTTCCTTACCCTGTTTCCGCTGGTACCGGCGCTGGGCATGCTGCTCGCGCGCAGTGACCGCGCCCGCGATGCGGTGGGGCTCATAGGTTCCGGCATTATTATGGCGGTGACAGTTGTAGTCGCCGTCATGTTTTTTGGTACGGGTCCGCAGAGCTTTGAGGTTGCCCCCGGCACCTCGCATGTGCTCTCGATCACCAGCTCCGTCATCGACGTAATTCTGTGCGCCGTCATCCTGTACAACGCGTTCAAATATAGGAACGTGCTCACCACGGTGCTCGGCATAGTCCAGCTGGTGGGCTCGCTCGCCTTTGCAGCCATGACGCTGCCCGCGGCCGAAGCCGTCACCGCAACGCCGCTCTACCTGGACTATATGAGCGTGATCATGGTCCTCGCCGTCGGCATTGTCGGCAGCCTTATCTGCGTGTATGCCCTGGGCTACATGAAGGACTTCCAGGCCCACGACGAGCACGAGGCCGCGCTGCGCGGGCAGACCGCGCCCGACCGACGCCCGCAGTTCCTGGCGCTTATGTTCCTGTTCCTCTCGGCTATGTTCGTCATCGTGACGAGCGACAACCTTGAGTGGCTGTTCTGCGGCTGGGAAATCACCACCGTGTGCTCGTTCCTTATGATTGGCTATACGCGCACGCCCGAGGCCATCAAGAACGCCTTCACCCAGATCATCCTCAACATGCTGGGCGGTATCGCGTTTTTGGCCGGCCTCATGTACCTGCACGTTAACGGTATGCCGCTGACCATTTCGGGTGTGATCGAGCTTTCCGGCGCCGGAACCGCGCAATCCGCGCTGCTGGTGATGCCGGTCATTCTGCTGTCGCTCGCCGCACTCACCAAGGCCGCACAGATGCCGTTCCACACTTGGCTGCTGGGTGCCATGGTTGCCCCCACGCCCACGAGCGCCCTGCTGCACTCGTCAACCATGGTCAAAGCCGGCGTGTTCCTGATGGTCAAGCTCAGCCCGCTCTATGCCATCTATCCCGTGACTGGCTTTATGGTCACGAGCGTGGGCGCCATCACGTTTTTGCTCGCCGCCCTCATGGCCATCTCGCAGAGCAACGCCAAACGCGTGCTCGCGTACTCCACCATTTCCAACTTGGGCCTCATCAGTGCCTGTTTGGGTGTCGGCGCGCCCGAGGCCGTATGGGCGGCCATCTTCCTGATCCTGTTCCACACGGTGGCCAAGTCGCTGCTGTTCCTGTGCGTGGGCACGGCCGAGCATCATATCGGCAGCCGCAATATCGAGGACATGGACGGTATGTTCAGCCGCATGCCGCACCTGACGCGCCTGATGATGCTGGGCATCATGGGCATGTTCGTGGCGCCGTTTGGCATGCTCGTGTCCAAGTGGGGCGCCCTGGTGGCGTTTGCCCAGACCGGAAACGTGCTCATGATCATGGTGCTGGCCTTTGGCTCGGCCGCGACGTTTTACTTCTGGGGCAAGTGGCTTGCCAAGCTTTCGGGCGTCGACCCCACGGCTCAAAACGTTGAGGTCAATGTCCATAAGACCGAATGGATGGCGCTCAACACCATCGCCGCGCTGCTGATTCTGTGCTGCGTGGCGTTCCCGGTTATCTCGAGCGGTCTGGTGTCGCCTTACTTGGCCATGGTGTTTGGCCGCGTGCCGTACGTTATTGGCAAGGACGCCATGTATCTGATGGTGGTTATCGTGGCGTTTATCGCCGTGGTGCTGCTGACGTCATTCCGCGTGAGCAACAAACCGCACGTAAACGTATATCTTTCGGGTGTGGGAACCGACAATTACCGCCATTTCCGCGGCTCGATGGGACATGAGGTGAAGGCCGAAAAGCGCAATTGGTACTCGGAGGACGCTCTTGGCGAGAAGCGTATTGGCCCCGTGGGTAGCGTCGTGTGCTGCAGCATTATCTTGTTTGCGCTGCTGTGTTGCGCGTGGATTGGGCCCGAGCGACTTGCCATGAGTGCACCCTCGGTGCTGCGCGGTAAGTATTTTGAAGGTTCGGGTGTCGTGGGCATCTTTATTGGCACCGTGGCGTTTGCCCTGCTGGCGCCGCTTGTGGGCGGCCTGATCGACGGCGTTGACCGTAAGCTTTCGGCTCGCATGCAGGGCCGTGTGGGCCCGCGCCTGCTGCAACCGTTCTACGACGTTGCCAAGCTGCTGCGCAAGGCCCCTGCCAGCGTAAACACCATGGACGATACCTACATGGCGTGCGCGCTCATCTTTACCGTCGTGGGCGGCGGCATCTTTGTGTCGGGCTCCAACACGCTGCTGTGCGCTTTTATGGTGACGCTCGCCGCGATCTTTGTGGTGCTGGCGTCCGCCTCGACGCAAAGCCCGTTTGCCCAGGTCGGTGCCGACCGCGAGCTGCTGCAGGTCATGAGTTACGAGCCCGCCGTTCTGCTGATGAGCGTGGGCCTGTACCTTGCCACCGACAGCTTCGATTCCATCGCCGTGACGGGGCAGTCGGCTCCCATCATCGTGTACAGCGCGCCCATTTTCCTCGCGCTGCTCGCGGTACTTACCATCAAGCTGCGCAAGTCGCCGTTCGATCTTTCGTACTCGCATCACGCGCATCAGGAGATCGTTCAGGGCGTCGCCACCGAGATGAGCGGCGGCACGCTGGCCAAGATGACCCTTATGCACTGGTGCGAGACCGTGCTGTTTTTGATGTGGGTGGGCATGTTCTTTGTTTGGGGCAACCCGGTGAGCTGGGTGGTAGCCCTGGTCGTGATGGCCGCGACGTACTTTGTCGAGGTGCTTATCGACAACACCTTCGCACGCAGTACCTGGCGCAGCTGCTTTAAGCTCGGATGGGGCGTGGCGCTGGTGTTTGGCCTGCTCAACCTTATGCCCATCCTCGTCGACGTGTTTATTTAGGAGGCGGCATCCATGGATCATAAAATGTCGCGCTCGCCGTGGGTTATTCATTACGACGGCTCGAGCTGCAACGGATGCGATATCGAGGTGCTGGCCTCGCTCACGCCGCTGTTCGATGCGGAGCGCTTTGGCGTGGTCAACACCGGCAACCCCAAGCATGCGGACATCTTTTTGGTGACGGGGTCGGTCAATGCCCAGAACCTGCCCGTCGTGCGCCAGATCTACAACCAGATGCTCGAGCCCAAGTGCGTGGTGGCGTGCGGCATCTGCGCGTGCTCGGGCGGCGTATTCCGCGATGCCTACAACGTGATCGGAGGCGTGGACCGCGCGATTCCCGTGGACGTATACGCGCCCGGGTGCGCCATTCGTCCCGAGACGGTGATTGATGCCATCGTGGAGGCGTGCGGCATCCTGGATCAGAAGGAGGCCGTGATGCGTGCTGGCGGTGACCCGCTTACCGTGGGCGGTGCTGCTACCTGGGATGGCGGCGTTGAGCTGGGCGAGGACGGATTTGTGGCTGCGGGGGCCGGGGCTGACGGTGCCGGTGACGCGCCTGCCGGGAAGCCCGCCGCGCCCGTCGCTGGCGACGCACCTGCTGGGACGCCCGTCGCTGCAAAGGAGGCCGAGTAATGCAAAAGGCAATCTATACCACCGTCGGGATCGACGAGCTCCTGCCGCATGTCCAGGCGCTCAAGGGCGTCGGCGCGCGCTTTGTGCAAATGCACGCCGAGCGCAACGTCGACGACGGCTCGTATCGCCTGGTCTATACGTTTATCAACGTTCGTGCTGCACAGGAGCAGATCGCTCAGGATGGTAGCTATGCGATCGAGAACCTGGTGGTCGAGGGCATCGACCATTACCAGGAGATTCCGTCCATCAGCTCGTACTATCCGGCGGTGTTCCCGTTTGAGAACGAGGCACACGATCTGTTTGGGCTTGCCATCACCGACATGCAGATCGACTTTAAGGGCTTTTTCTACCAGGTCTCAACGGCCGAGCCCATGAGCGTTATCACGCCCGAGGTGAAGGCCGCGCGCGAGAAGGCCATGAAGGTCCGTGCCGCCGCAGAGGCCAAGGCGCGCAAGGCTGCGGCCGAGAAGGCCGCTGCCGCTGCTGCTGCGGGGGAGGGCGCCGCGGGTGCCGGCGATGCTGCGAACGCTGTTGCCGCCCAGCCCGCTGCGGCTACCGGCTCCGATGCTCAGCATGACGATGCCGCTGCCAAGGCCGCGCTCAAGGCTGCCGAGATGGAGGCAAAGCTCGCCGCCATGGATCCCGAGAAAGCGGCCAAGGTCCGCGCGGCGCTTGCTGCCAAGGCCGCCCGCGACAAGCAGAAAAAGGAGGCGTAAGGTCAATGGCACATCGCTCCGTTATTCCGTTTGGCCCGCAACACCCGGTGCTGCCCGAGCCGCTTCATCTGGACCTGGTGATCGAGGACGACCGCGTCATCGAGGCAATTCCGCAGATTGGCTTTGTGCACCGCGGGCTCGAGAAGCTAACCGAAAAGCGCGACATGCATCAGTTTGGCTACATCGCCGAGCGCATCTGCGGCATCTGCGCCGTGGGCCACAGCTACGGCTATGCCAGCGCCTGCGAGCGCATGCTCGACATCGAGGTGCCCGGCCGCGCGCAGTATATCCGCACCATTTTGCACGAGCTTTCGCGCATCCACTCGCATCTGCTGTGGCTGGGCCTGCTCGCCGATGCCTTTGGCTTCGAGGCGCTGTTCTATCGGTCGTGGACCCTGCGCGAGCAGATTCTCAAGATCTTCGAGAGCACGTGCGGTGGTCGCGTGATTCTGTCGATCAACGAGATCGGCGGCCTTAAGCACGACATCGAGGACTCCGAGCTGGCAGGCATTGTCCAGACGCTCGATGCCATGCGTCCCGACTACGAGGCCCTGGTGCATACGTTTTTGGACGACAATAGCTGCGGCGAGCGCTTGCATGGCGTGGGCGTGATCAGCAAGAAGGATGCGCTGGAGCTTTCGATGGTCGGCCCGTTTGGGCGCGCCTCGGGCGTGGACTACGACGTGCGCATGTTTGGCGACGGTGCCTATGCGGACCTGGCTGCATTTGAGCCCATCATTGCCACCGACGGCGACTGCTATGCCCGCTGCCAGGTGCGTTGTGCCGAGGTCACGCAGGCCATGGACATCATCAAGGAGCTTGTGGGCAAGATTCCGCACGACGGTATCGGCGGGCGCACCAAGCTTACGCCGGCCGACGGCGCGCGCGGCGAGGTTGTGATTGAGCAGCCGCGCGGCGAGGCGTACTACTATGTGCGCGGCAACGGCACCAAGAATCTGGACCGTTTCCGTGTGCGTACGCCGACGTCGCAGAACCTGGCGGGTCTGACACATGCGCTGCAGGGCGTGCTCCTTGCCAACGTGCCCATGATTATCCTGACCATCGACCCCTGCATTAGCTGCACGGAAAGGTAGGCGCGGCATGAGTTTGCTGACATTTGCCAAGACGGCCTTGGGCTCTATGGTCAAGCAGCCGGTCACGGTGTGCTATCCGCAGGAGAAGCTCGTGGCGCCCGAGCGCCTGCGCGGGCACATCGTTAACGACATGGACGTGTGCATTTGCTGCGGCATGTGCGCGCGTCGCTGCCCGGCGGGCGCGCTCGCGGTCGATCGCAAGGGTGGAACGTGGTCGATCGACCCGTATGCCTGCGTGGTGTGCGGCGAGTGCATCGAGAGCTGTCCCAAGCGCTGCCTGGCTATGGACACCGCCCGTATTCCAGTTGCGGCGGATAAGACTCCCACGGTAGAAACCAAGCCGGAATAGCGCGAAGACGGGGCCGGTGGGGCAAAATTGCCCCACCGGCCCCGCGCTTGAACGCGCGGTTGTGCCGCCGCGAACAAAACTATGCCGGATTACTACGATAAATCGCCTACCCCCAACCACACCGCATTTGGCAAAACAAAAACCGCAGGTAGACGGCTCGCAGTTTAGTGAAAAAGTCGCGCGTGATCGGCGACCTCGTTTTTATCGTAGTAATCCGGCATAGTTTTGAAATGGCACCATATCCGTAACAGCCTTTGATCCCCCGGGGACGGAGGAAAACGGATCATTTTGGCCTTGCGAGGGCTGCCACGTGACCCGTCTGCCACGAAATGGGCCCATCTACTACGTTTAAGCCGCTGCCCTCAACCATGGCAAGTAATGCGAAATAAAAATCGCAGGTAGAACGCCTGCGATTTTGCATGAAAAGCGGGTATGGTCGGGGGCATCGAGTCAAACGTAGTAGATGGGCCAATTTCGTGACGAGCGCCATCGACTGCTCCCTTGGGGATGGGGGAAACGGGCCCTTTTGTCCCGTCAATCTTGAGTCGCACCCGTTTTCCTGCGAAAACCCTCGTGTCTCAACTTTGATGAGACATTTGTCTCACGCTTAAAACCTAATCTGGAACATGTGTCACCTGTCCTAATTGTGTCTCATTCCGTAACTTTAGGCTGATGCAAGGTCTGAGACCGCGAGAAGGGAGACGCGATGAGTAGGTACGCGAGGGGTCTCTTGGCGGTGATACTGGCCGTGGTGCTGGTGTTGCCGGCTGCAGCATTTGCCATGCTGCCCGAGGCCAACGCCAGGTCCAGCACAGGAATGGACGGACCGACAATGACCGGAAAGGTCGTCGACACCGACACCAGCAACTACTGGAAGTTCTGGGCCGGCGGCTATAACGGAAAGGAAGTAACAACTCAAAACGTCGGCCGAATCTGGACCGACAAGACGGTCAAGGCAGTCGAGAGCGGGGATTCGGATTTCCTGACCACGCTGTCTGCTATCTCTTCGACATCCGATACGACGGTTTCCGGTAAGCCGCTCGACATCGTGATGGTGCTAGACGCTTCTGGCTCGATGAAATACAACATGAGCGAAAACGACCGAACCAAGCGTATTGATGCGCTGAAGACGGCCGCCAATAGTTTTATTGACACCATCGCCAAGGAAAACGCAAAGATTTCGGACGAGTCCAAGCAGCATCAGGTTGCCATCGTAAAGTTTGCGAGCGAGAAGAGCAAAAAGACCGGTAATGATACCGATCGTAACGGCTACAACTATTCGCAGGTTATGAAGGTCCTGACCACCTGCGATGACAACAACGCCCAGTCGCTCAAGAATACGGTCAGCATCATCAAGCCTGCCGGCGCCACGCAGGCTGATTACGGTCTTGAGCTTGCTCGCGATATATCGGGCCGCAAGGATGCCCAGAAGATCGTCGTGTTCTTCACCGATGGCTCCCCTACGAGCTCTAGAGATTTTGAGCCCGAGGTCGCTAGGGACGCCATCAATACCGCCAAGGACATAAAGAGCGGCGGGGCGACCATTTACACCATCGGAATCTTCCCCGGCGCGAATCCGAGTGACAATCCAACAAGCGATGGCACGAGCAGCGAGAACAAATTCATGCACGCCGTGTCGAGTAACTATCCGAATGCCACGTCGTCCGTAAACTATGGCTTTTTTGTAACTGAGTGGAATGTCAATTTTGGCAACCCCGTTGCCGGTGCCAGCTACTACAAGTCGGCAACCAGCGCCGCCGAGCTCGAGGAAATCTTCAAAGATATCTCCGGAAGCATTATCCAGGCTGGTTACCCAACCAAAACTCACAGTGCATATGGCGAGCATAAGTCTGGCTACATTACGTTTACCGATGAGCTGGGCGACTTTATGCAGGTCGACAACTTTACATCTGTCGTGTACAACGGCGAGACGTTTGACGATCTGAAAATGAAGACCGAAGGCAACGTCGATACCTATACATTTACTGGTGCCGCCGCGAACCTGGTCATCACCGTTCAGCATGCCGAAGAGGACAAGCCTCAGACCGGCGATATCGTAACGGTTAAGATTCCTGCGTCGCTGATTCCGCTGCGCCACTTTAAGATCACCGACGGTGTACTTACGGTCGACAATACTGACCCCATTCAGGTGAACTACACCTCGAGCGTTAAGAAAGAAGCGCTCGATAACCTGTTTACGCCCAAGAACGTAACGGGGCTCGAGGATTACATCAAGAGCAATACGACCACCGCGGAGAACGGTTCCAAGACCGTTAACTTCTACGCGAACAAGTGGAACGCTGGCGCGCTGGGCGATACGATTGCGAACTTTGAGCCTGCCGACACCAACCGCTATTACTATTTCCAGAAGCAGACTCCCATTTACACGGATAAGAACTGCACGACGCCCGCAACGGGTTCGCTGGCTGTCGGCAGCAAGTATTACTACAAGGATGAGTTTGAGGCGCTGGGCGCAGACGGAAAGGCCGAATCCCGTACTGCTGTTATTGAGTTTGCCGGTGAACACGCTGCGAACTTTGAAGGCGCCGTCGTGCGCGACGCGAGTGGAAACCTGTCGTTTAGCAAGGGAACCGCACGCCTTGCCTTTATTGATGAGCTCCACACCACCAAGGAGAGCGTGGGCGGTGACCCCATCAATCCCACCCGTACCGCGACTGACGTGCTCAATCCCAAGTGGAACAACACGTCTGCCAAGTCGAACGCCACGGAGGTTGACGTTCACTTGGGCAACAACGGCAAGATCAGCTATAAGTACGATATGACGCCGGCAACGGTGGATACCAAGGCGGAGTTTGGTCTGACCAAGGTGCTCGAGGGCCGCGAGTGGACGGGTACGGATGCGTTTGAGTTTGAGCTCTCCGCGACGTCCGACAACAATGCTCCGATGCTCGACCCCGCGACCGTAACTGTGACCAATGCCGATCTCGACAAGGGCAAGGCAGCCATTAACTTTGGCAAGATTACTTATGCCGAGCCGGGCAAGTACACCTATGAGGTCCGCGAGAAGAACGCTGGTCAAACTATCGATGGCATCGCCTACAGCAAGAACGTCGCGGAGATTACCGTGACGGTGGCGCCCAACAAGAAGGGCGAGCTGAGCGCTGATGTGAAGGTGGCCTGGAGCGAAGCCGGCGTGACCAAGTTCGAGAACACCTACACTGCGAATCCTGCTGAGTCCAGCGTTACCGACAAGATTGACGTGACCAAGTCCCTGACCGGGCGCGACCTTGCGGCTGGCGAGTTCAGCTTTGAGCTGCGCGAGGTTAAGGGCGAGGACTCTGAGCTTATCGAGACCGTCAAGAACGCCGCCGATGGCAACGTTACGTTCAGCCCCATCAAGTACACCGAGATAGGTCAGCACACCTATACGCTGCACGAGGTTAAGGGCAACGCCGGTGGTATTGCCTATGACAACACGGTTTACACCATCGTGACGACCATTGCCGACAACGACAAGGGCCAGCTGGTGGCTACGCACGAGCTGAAGGGCGCCGAGGGCGTCAAGAACATTAAGTTCGAGAACGCTTACAATCTGACCCCCAAGAGCTTCAGCGTCACCGATAAGATCGCCGCGACCAAGTCCCTGACTGGGCGCGACCTCAAGGCCGGCGAGTTCTCCTTCGAGCTCGTCGAGGGTAACGATGTCGTCGCCACCGGCACTAACGCCGCCGACGGCAAGATCGCGATGACTGCCATCGAGTACACCGAGGCCGGCGAGCACACCTACACGCTGCGCGAGGTCAACGGCGGAACCGCCAGCAACGGTATATCTTACGACGGCAAGACCTATACCATCGTGACCACCATCACCGATAACGGCGACGGCACCCTCAAGGCCGAGCATGTCCTGAAGGACGCCAAGGTTGCCGAGTTCAAGAACACCTACAACCTGACGCCTACGGACTCCAGCGTCACCGACCGGATCAAGGCGAGCAAGTCCCTGACCGGGCGCGACCTCAAGGAAGGCGAGTTCTCCTTCGAGCTCGTCGAGGGCGACAAGGTCGTCGCCACCGGCAAGAACGCCGCTGACGGCACGGTTGTCATGGACAAAATCACTTACGACAAGCCCGGCAAGCACACCTACACGCTGCGCGAGGTCAGGGGCAACGTCGGTGGTATCACCTACGATGCCGCGACCTACACCATCGAGACCGTCGTCAAGGACAACGGCGACGGCACGCTCGGCGTAGAGCACAAGCTGAAGGGCGCCGACGAGGCGAAGTTCACCAACTCCTACAAGCCTGGCTCCAAGGACTCCAGCGTCACCGACCTGATCAAGGCGACCAAGTCACTGACCGGGCGCGACCTCAGGGCTGGCGAGTTCCGTTTCGAGCTCGTTGAGGGCAATAGCGTGGTCGCCACCGGCGCCAACAATGCCGACGGCAAGATCGTGATGGATCCCGTCACCTACACCGCGGCTGGCGAGCACGCCTACACGCTGCGCGAGACCAAGGCCGGCACCACCGAAAACGGCATTACTTACAGCACCGCTGAGTACACCATCGTGACCATCGTCAAGGACAACGGAGACGGCACCCTCAGCGTGGAGCACAAGCTGCAGAACGACGAGAAGGCGACCTTTGAGAACGCCTATAACGTGACGCTCAAGGATTCCAGCGTTACCGACAAGATCAAGGCGACCAAGTACCTGACCGGGCGCGACATGACTGAGGGCGAGTTCTCCTTCGAGCTCGTCGAGGGCAACGAGGTTGTCGCTAGGGGCACCAACGCTGCCGACGGCAAGATTACGATGAGCGAGATCACCTACAACGAGCCCGGCAAGCACACCTACACGCTGCGCGAGGTCCCGGGCGACGCCGGCAACGGCATCACCTACGATGGCAAGACCTACACCATCGAGACGACCATCACCGACAAGGGCGACGGCACGCTTGAGGCGAAGCATGTCCTGAAGGGCGACGACGAGGCGAAGTTCAGCAACAGCTACAAACCGAATCCTGGTGAGTTCAGCGTCACCGACCAGATCACCGCGACCAAGTCCCTGACCGGCCGCGATCTCAAGGACGGCGAGTTCTCCTTCGAGCTCGTCGAGGGCGAGGGCAAGGACGCCAAGGTCGTCGCCACCGGCACCAACAATGCCGAAGGCAACATCACGATGAACGCCGTGAAGTACACCGAGGCCGGCAAGCATACCTACACGCTGCGCGAGGCCAACGGCGGAACCACCAGCAAGGGCGTCTCCTACAGCGACGCCAAGTTCACCATCGAGTCCACCATCACCGACAACGGCGACGGCACTCTCGAAGCAAAGCATGTCCTGAAGGGCACCGAGCCCGCCGAGTTCAAGAACTCCTACAGTGTGACCCCGATCGACGCAGAGCTCGACTTTGACCTGAGCAAGGCTGTCGATGGTCGCGCTTGGACGGACTCCGACGAGTTCAGCTTTACCATTACCGCCGCCGAGGGCACCCCGCTGCCCGACCCCGCAACCGTGACCGTGAGCAAGAAGGACGCGAAGGACGGCATCGCAGCCATCAACTTCGGCAAGATCCGCTACACGGCTGCCGGAACCTACAAGTATGAGATCCGCGAGAACGCAGGCAACGCGGCGGGCATGACGTATGACGGACGTGTCGCGACCGCCGAAGTGACCGTGACCGAGAACGGCGAGGGCAAGCTGACCGCCAACGTCACCAAGAAGGAAAACGGCCGCTTCACCAACACGTACCGCACTGAGCTCGATTACGCCGCGGCCGGCGGCCTTAAGCTCAGCAAGACCCTCTCCGGACGTCCCATGACCGAGGGCCAGTTCACCTTTACCGTGACGCCCGCCGACGAGGCTTCGGCCAATGCGCTCGGCCTGCTGCCCGGCGCCAACAACTTCCAGTCCCCTGCAACGGCAGAGGCGACGGTCGGTCTGATTGATATTCTGGCGGGCCATGAGGTCAAGTTTACGCAGGCTGACGCCGGCAAGACCTTCAAATATACCGTGGCCGAGAAGAACAACGGCAAGCCCGGCTACACCTACGACGATGCTGCCCGTACCGTGAAGATTGCCATCGCCGACGATGGTGCCGGCACGCTTACCGCTACGACGACCGTCTCCGGCGGTCCCGAGGGCACGCACAAGACGATCCACAAGAGCGGCGAGAACAAGGTTGAGAGCGCTCTGGTCCCGTTCGAAAACAGCTATAGCGCATCGACCGATAGCCCGGGCGTTTCTGCACAGATTGTCGCCACCAAGACCCTGACCGGACGTCCGATGGTTAACGGTGAGTTCTACTTTGGCATCGCCTATGCGGGCGAGACGGAAGCCATCAG
Source organism: uncultured Collinsella sp. (assembly GCA_937989795.1). Taxonomy (GTDB): domain Bacteria; phylum Actinomycetota; class Coriobacteriia; order Coriobacteriales; family Coriobacteriaceae; genus Collinsella. The sequence goes on from CALKBB010000114.1 coordinate 15,216, forward strand.
TGGCACGCCGGCGTTCAACTATAACGGCCAGGTGAGCTTTGGCACGCTGCATTACGACACCAAGATGCTCGCTGACCTGGTAAGCACCGGGCGCGCCATCCGCACCGACACGGACGGCAAGCTTGCGTGGACTATCAACTACACGGCCTTTGAGTACACGAACTTGCTGGCCGACCAGGGCATTACCGCCGCGAAGTCGAGCTTTAGCTTTAAGGTCATCGTCGTCGACAACGGCGACGGTACCCTGACGGCAAAGCCTGACTACGGTGGCGTCGAGCCCGTGTTCGAGAACGTCTACGGCGCCGATGCCGTTGACGCCGCGCTCGCCGGCACCAAGAAGCTCCAGGCTGCCGAGGGCCTGACCCCGGCAGACATTGCGGGCAAGTTCACCTTTACCGTGACTGCCGATGAGGCGGGCGCCCCGATGCCCGAGCATACGACTGCGACCAACGACACGGCCGGCAACGTGGACTTTGGCAAGATCCACTTTACGCTCGATGCCCTCAACCGCGCCCTGGGCGTGACGACCGATGCTTCTGACGACGCATCGAGCGACGCTGAAGCCAACACCGATGAGGCCGAGGTTGACGCCGACGCTGCCGAGACCGATGAGTCCAACGACGAGTCCGAGCCCGCAGCCCCCACCGCCCTGCGCTCGCATACCTTTACCTACACGGTGGCCGAGTCTGGTAGCGCCCCTGGCGTGACCAACGACGCCAACGCCGCGCGCAAGGTTTCCTACACCGTGACCGACGACGGCGCCGGACATCTGAGCGTCGTGCGCAACGGCGACGACGGTGCGGACTTCACGTTCACCAACACCTACGGCGTGGCGCCCACCGACTCTTCCGTGACCGATCAGGTCAAGACGGTCAAGCGTCTGACCGGACGCGACCTTGCAGCCGGCGAGTTCACATTTGAGCTGCTCGAGGACGGCGTGGTTGTCGTCAGCGGCACCAACGACGCCAGCGGCAACGTTACGCTGAGCCCGATCCGTTACGAGGCGCCCGGTACGCACACGTACATGCTGCGCGAGGCTTGCCCCAACGCGCTCGGCCTGTACAAGGGCGTCACCTATGACGGCACGACCTACACCGTCGTGACCACCGTTTCCGACAACGGCGACGGCACGCTGGCCGCGACGCACAAGCTCGAGGGAACCACCGAGTCGGCTGGCTTTACCAACAAGTATCACGCCATGCCCACGCAGGTTTCCATCGGCGCCATCAAGGTGCTCGAGGGACGCGAACTCAAGAAGGACGAGTTTAGCTTTAAGCTCGTTGGCGAGGACGCCGAGTCCACCGTCACCAACGATGCCGACGGCAAGATCAACTTCGACAAGTTCGAGTACGACGAGCCTGGTACGTACGTCTACACCATCAGCGAGGTCAAGGGCGACGAGGCCGGTATGACCTACGACAAGTCCGTCTTTACCGCGACCGTCAACGTGGTCGACGACGGCGAGGGCAACCTCAAGGCGAGCGTTGCCTTTACCAAGGGCGACAAGAGTGTCGAGGGCATCGTGTTCAACAACACGTACAAGAAGCCCGAGACGCCCGTGCCGACGCCCGATCCCGGCACGCCCAAGACCGTGGCGAATATCGTCAAGACGGTTAAGGGCTTCCTGCCCACCACGGGTGACCAGCAGGCCGCCGCACTGCTCATGGCATTCGTCATAGCCATGGCCGGCGTCGGAGCCCTAGTCTGGGGTATCCGTAAGCGCTAGGCGCGCTGACAGCGCCCGGGGCCAAAAGGCCCCGGGCCGCTGGCGGGGAGCCAAAACATAGCCCCGACCCCACCCCCAGCCGCCACGGAGACATCTCCCTTCTCCGTGGCGGCGCTTTTGTACGTAGGCGAGAAGGGCTTGCCACGAAATCGGCCCATCTACTACGTTTAGTCCCTTACCCCCAAGCATGCAAAAAACGCGAAAACAAAACCGCAGGTAGAACGCCTGCGATTTTTCATGAAACGCGGTTATGGTCGGGGGTATCGAGTCAAACGTAGTAGATGGGCCGATTTCGTGGCGGGCGCCGTCAGCCGATCTCCGCGAGCGGAAGAAAAGGGATCATTTTGGTCCCGCGAGGCTTGCGGAGGCACTCGTGCAAGGCCGCCCGAACAAAACTATGCCGGTTTACTACGATGAATTCGACATTCCCGACCATGACTGCATTTTTCTAATTATTGCAAGCGTTCTACCTGCGGTTTTGCAAGCGCGCAATTTGCCGTGGTCGAAGGTGGGCGATTCATCGTAGTAAACCGGCATAGTTTTGAGTTGATCCGTTGGGGACGGAGGAAAACGGATTATTCTTGGCTCCGTACGGCTTGCGGGGTGTCGGTATGTGACCCCACTGTTCCAAAAATATGTCGGTTTACGGGGCTGAATCGCGAACCCCCAACCATGTCGATAGTTGCAAGAATAAAACCGCAGGTAGACAAGCCGTCATTTTGCAGAAAACGTGGGTATGGATGAGGGCCCCGACTTTAGCCCCGTAATTCGGCATAGTTTTGAAATGGCGTTAAATCGGTAGCAGCCATTTTGCTATGCCGGGGGGGGGCTCGGTCTTTGGGCAACTACCCTCGCAGGTAGGCGATGGCGATCTGCGTGCGGTTGCGCAGGCCCATTTTGGCAAGGATTGAGCTGATGTGGTTGCGCACGGTGCCTTCGCCCATATAGGCGGTGGCGGCAATCTCCTTGTTGTCGAGGCCGCGGGCGATGAGCTCGGCGACTTCGAACTCGCGGTCGGTCAGGCTGGCGAAGGCTGCGGGCCGGCGGGGCGTGCCCGCCTCGACGCCCGTTCCGTCAAAATCGATGTCCTCGATCGCCTTACCCTCGAGCACGCGTTTTCCGTCCATGACCTGCGTCAACGCCGGAGGAATGGCGGCGACATCGGTCTTGATCAGGTAGCCGCGGGCACCCAGTTTGAGCGCCGACACAATGTACTCGTCATCCGAGAATGTCGTTAGAAACACCACGCGCGCCGAAGGGTCGCGCTCTGGCATCTGGATGTCGAGCAGCGCGATGTCGGGCGTGTGCTCAGCGTAGAGCGCGACCGCGTCGTCGCCATTGGCGCCGGTACCCACCACCTCGATCTGCGGCTGGGCGCCCAGGATAATCTTGAGCGAATCGACCACCAAGCGGTCGTCGTCGACAACGATGAGCCTCATCGGCCCTCATCTCCTTGCTGTTTGGGAACGGTGGCAAACACGCGCCAGCCGCCGGCGCCGGCA
>CALKBB010000115.1 GCA_937989795.1 uncultured Collinsella sp.
CATCGCGTAGAACAGGATTGGATCAAGGAACGCGCGAACGCTTGCCGGTACTTGGTCCATGCCGTACTCCATGGCGTCGAGCACCATAAGAGTGTCGGTATGGGTCTCGAGGAATGCGAGGGCGCGCTCATCCATGGCTCGGCACTCACTGGAAGACATCTGCAGGAAGTAGAAGACTCCGGGCTCGGTCACCTCGAAGGGGCCGTGGAAGTACTCGCCGGAGTGGATATAGGCGCAGCTCTGCCACTGCATCTCCATAAGCGAGCAGATAGCGAAGCCATAGGTCTGGCTAAACACGGGACCGGATCCCAAGATATACAGGAACTTGTGGTCCTGGCACAGGGCAGCGAAACGGTCGCAAAGTTCGGCGTTGACCTTCTCGCGAGCCGCAGGCAGGATCCGGTCCATCTTGGCGATGCCTTCGTACATATCGGCAAGGTCAGCATAACCTTCCTGCTGATCCAAGAGCTCGGCAGCGAGAGCCAAAGAGATGCCGGCGGGTACCTCCGCCTGCGGAACTCCCTCGCCCCACGGATATACCCAGCACGTCCACTCACCGTTATCGATGCCGGAGCCGGCGTTGTCGGTCTGTGCGATAACGGTTGCGCCCGCCGCCTTGGCGATCGAGCACGCATCGATTACCTCGGGAGTGTTGCCGGAGTGGCTGCAAGCGATAACAAGGGACTTTTCGCCCAGGCGCTTGGGACGCATGATATCGAACTCGCGGGCGGTATACGCCTCACTGGCAAACGTAGTCGCCTCGCGCTTAAGCAGCTCATGGGCGGGCAGCAGGTCGATGAGGGAGCCGCCGCAGGCAACCCAGAAGACGCTATCGAAACCGCCCTTTTCGGCGATTGCGTCGGCGATGAGATCATGTGCGTTCATTGTTATTCTTCCTTTCGATACGTCGGACGAATCCGCCAACGTTTACTGCAAGTCTTCTCGTCAAGCGTGTTGACTGCCCCACGCGAATGGGAGCTACGCGCTAGTCGACAAAATACCTCTCGAAGGCGTCCATGTTGCGCCGGTCCGCTGCTGCGGGATCATCGAAATACCTTCCATCGGTGATCTCCTGGCCAAGATAGCCCTCGAACCCATGCGCGTTGAGGACACGCACGAAATCGTCCATGCTGCCCCAAACCAGATGGCCGTATGGGTCGCCATCAATGAAGTGCATGTTCCTTATGGCACCATCGCCAAACTCGGCAAACCACTCTTCAAGGCTCTCGCCGGCGACTCCCATAGCAGTAGTGTCCACCATTGGAGTAAGGTGCGGGTTGGCTACTTGGTCAAGCATGCGCCTGGCATCCGCGAGTGTAACCACCAAGTTGCTCTCTTCCGGCCTCAGGCTCTCCATGCAGAGGGTCACGCCGTGCTCGCCGGCATAGTCCGCAAGAATCGCCAAGTGCTCGGCAGAGCGCTTCCAAGCTTCCTCGCGGTCCTCGTCCCAATCGCCCCAACCGGAGTTGATGGACATATACGGGGCGCCGAGCACCTCGGCGAGCTCGATGCCGTGCTTGAAGTAAGCGAGGCTCCGCTGCGCGTGGAGGGGCTTTCTGGCAGCGTACTGCCACGGATACACCACGTTCTCCGGGCACAGGGAGCTCCCGGAGAGTCCGCGGGACTCGATCTTGCGGCGAAGCTTGTCGGCCTCGAAATACCCCGTGTGGTCCAGCGTCACGTGCGGCTCGGCCGCCCAAAGCTCGATGGTTTTGAAGCCAAGGCGCTGCTGAACATCAAGGAAATAATCGAGCGACCACATGATGTAGTGAATGTTCATGCCGGCGACCTGCTCGCGACGCAGGCGGGGCGCGGAAGCGTTTAAATCCATGCTGGGCATCTCCTCTCCTAGCAATCTTCGTACACGACCCGACCATCGCTCAGCGTGAGCGAGACCTGGATGTCTCTGGCATCTTTGGGGTCCACCGCAAACACATCGCGGTCCAAAACGCAGATGTCCGCGAGCTTGCCCGCCTCGAGGGTGCCGAAATCGTTCTCGCGAACCAGATCGTAGGAACCCCCGGCAGTCCATGCCCGCAGCAGCTCGGCAACGCTAACGGTATTCTGCGGGTTGACGTCCAAACCGTCGGCGAAGTACCCTCCGCAGGCGCTGTAGATCGAATCTCCTAGATGCGGGATAAGGAGGGGAAGATCGGTTCCGCAGCACAGCACACATCCGCCATCCACCATGGCGCGACGGTTCCAGCTGCGGGAGAGCCTCTTCTCTCCTATCTGGCGACGCATGGTCGAAAGGCAATCCTCGCGCTTATCAAGAGTAAGGATCTGGGGATAGACCTCGCAGATACCGCCGATGGCGCCCATGCGCGCCAGGTCAGCTGGATCGGAGTTCTCAAGGTCCGTAATCGAATGCCTGCGAGCGAGCCTTCCCGACTCATCACGCGGTAGCCGCTCATACAGGTCGATCGTCTTGCGAACGGCCCCATCCCCCTGGCAATGCAGGGAGTAGCGGAATCCCTGGGCATCGATCTCGGACAGCTCGCGAGAGATGAGGTCCCATTCGGGCTCCTCGACCACGGTCTTTCCGCCGGCACCCGCATCGGCCCCCTCCTCGTAGGGATCGATCATCTCGGCCAGGCCGCACCACACGCCGCGATCGGTCATGCGATTGAAGCCGGAGAACCTGACGAAGTCTCCTTGGAAGCGGTCGCGCGCCGAGCAGGCGTAATCAAGGTCGGCTCCATGCCCGACGGGCTGGCTCATCATGTCGACCCTAACCGTAAGTTCGCCTTCCTGCTCGCGGCGATACATCTCGTCCGCAAATCCGTAATAATCGTCAAAGCACATCTCCTTGATGGCGGTGACGCCACGGGAGTTAAGCATGGTCATGTAGTCGCCATACGCATCGCGGACTTCCTGAAGAGGTAGATAATCGCGCATAAGGTGCCAAATCATCTCGGCATAGCAAGCCTCGGGCGTAAAACCATAGCGCGCAGATGCGGCGGAGTTGAGCACGCAGGTCTCCGCGCCGGCAGTAAAGGCGACGGCAGGCGTGGATGAGAACTTCTCGTCCAACATATCAACCAAGTCGTCACCCATAAGGGTCTCCGGAAGGTTCATGCCCAACGCCATAGGGGCCTGGGGCCGCTCCTCCTTCCAATTCGACATCGCGGTGAAAACATCATCTGCCGAGGTCGCATCGATAAGATCGGCGCCGATGCGACGGAGCACCCAGCCGGTAAAGAACGTGTGCACGTCGACAAGGCCTGCCATGACGGTTCTGGAGCCAAGGTCGCGAACCTCGTCCGCATGCGCAGTATATTCGGCAGCCCGATCAGAGGCGCCCACGGATTCGATGCGATTACCGCGAATCGAAACATATCCGTCGATCGGTTCATCGGAAAGGCCGGTAAAGATGCTGCGGGACAGCAATACTAGCGAACGATCAAACACCGGGCACCTCCTACATCGGCAGTAGGCCGGAGATCGTAGTCGCGACCAATCCGAACAGGACCATGAAGATAAAGAACTTCCAGATGGTCTTCCACCATTGCCCGAAGGAGATCTTCGCTACGGCGAGACCCGCGACGGTCATGCCCGCAACGGGGCTGATGGTGTTGATGGTCTGGTTCGCGAACTGCAGAGCGGTGACGGCAGCCTCGGGATTGAGACCCATAAGCTCGGTCAGCGGGCCCATGACTGGCATGGTGAGTGCAGCGAGGCCGGAGCTGGAAGGAACCAGCAGCGAAAGCAGGCCGAGGACGATGTACATGAAGGTGGTATAGATGAAGGACGGAGCGCCCGCAAGGAGTCCGACGAGCCAGTTAAGAATAGAGTCGATGATCATTCCGCCCTCTGCAACGACCAGGATGCCGCGGGCGATACCGATGATGCAGGCTGCGTAGGCGAAGTCGGCGATTCCGCGGACGAACTCCTCCGCAATGGTCTTCTCGTCCAAGCCGCCGAGTATGCCGGCAAGAAGGCCCATGGCCAGGAACACCATAGAGATCTCGTCCATATACCAGCCCTGGGTAACGAGGCCCCACACGATAACGCCCATGCCGACCGCGAAATCAATGAGGACGAGCTCGTGGCGAAGCGTGAACTCCTCTTCGATAGAGGCGTCGGTGACAGAGAACTCGATGCGCTTCTGCTTATCGTCCTCATAGGTGATGGAGGACTTGGGATCGAGCTTGACGCGGCGCGCGTAGCGCATGGCCCAGAAAATGCCCGCGGCGGTGAAGATGACCCACAGGATGGCGCGGAGCCAAAGCTGGGGATTTCCCTCGATGCCGATAACGCCCTGGGCGATCAGCACGTTGAAAGGATCGATAGTGGATGCGCAGTAACCAAGGTTGGGGCCGAGGAAGCAGATGATGAATGCGGTCATGGAGTCATACCCGATGCTCAGCATGATGGGGATGAAGATCGCGTAGAACGGCAGCGCCTCCTCGGACATGCCGAACGTGGTGCCGCAGATCGAGAGCAGGACCATGGAGATGGGGATGATCAAGATGTCCTTGTTCTTCAACTTCTTGATCACGCGGCTCATACCGGCGTTTAGGGCGTTGGTCTTGGTGACGATGGCGAACGATCCGCCGATCAGCAGGACGAACGCGACGACATCGGCCGCAGCCTGGATGCCCTTGGCGGGAGCCTGCAGGACGGCATCGATGCCCTGTCGCAGATCGACGGTCTCCCCCGTCTCCGAATCGGTGTAGACCTTGTCGACTTCTTGGTACGTTCCGGCTACGGCGACTTCTCGCTCGCCCGCGGCCGTCTGAATGGTCTGACGGTCGAACTGACCCGATGGGACGATCCATGTGAACACCGCGAAGAACACAATCAGCATGAACGCGATGGTGTACACATGGGGAAGCTGGAGATGGAATCTGCGCTTGGACTGCTCCTGTTTGGCATCCGACATTCTTAACCTCCTGTCAGAGCAACGATGCTTGCCAAAAAACCCTCACGTATAAGCAAACATCTTAGGTTGTCCTATGTATAACCTGCATGAAGGTGCCGGTCAAGAAACATATTAGGTTGTTCTATAAGTGGTAACTTTTACGCGCTAAACGGACCTGTTGCGGCGATGGCGAGAACAGCGCTGCGCGAGACAGAGCCGCTAGATATCGAAGCTGTAGCGCGAACCCACGTAGTACTGCCTGCCATAGCAGAAGCGCTCTCCGTTGGAATCGAGAAAGCCCGCGTTCATGAAGAATAGCGGCTCCCCTACTGGGACCTTGAGCTCGCGGGCGGTATCAATTCCCGCACGAGCGATCTCTAGCCTGCAGGGATCGGATGAACAGGGATACCTACCCGTACGCTCCCCCACGGCCTCGAATATCGAGCAATTGGAGAGACCGATATCTTTGAGAAATTCGAATCCGTCAACAGGATAGTAGTTGTTCTCGAACAGGACCGGCACGCCGTCTGCGGTACGCACGCGTGAGACCAAGATGAGGTCAGAGCCTTCATCCAAGCCAAAGAAAGAAGCGAGGTCGCGATCGGCGGCAACGGTCTTGCGGGCAACGACGCGAGCGCCCGCCTTCATGCCGTTTTCAGCGCATGCTTGGGTAAAACTCTGAACATCGTCCTTCTGATGCACCTTGCGAATTATCTTTGTCGCGGTCACAAACGTACCACGCCCCTGCCGCTTGGTGAGATACCCCTCGCCCACAAGCTCCTCTATTGCGCGACGAACCGTGACCCTTCCCACGCCGTACATCTTAGAAAGCTCAAGTTCCGTTGGAATCTGCGAGTCAACGGGATATGTCCCCTGTTCGATATCGCTCTTGAGCAAATCGAGCACCTGTTGATACAGCGGGGCGGAAGAGCCCCCATCCAGATGCGTATCCACAAAAACTCTCCCTTTAAGGCGTTCGCGATCTCAACTACTCCATTCTACCGCACACGGAAAAATGAGGTTAAACACATAGGGGCCCTGCATGTTTGAGCAGATCGGGAATCTGGTCGATGATTTCGTCCGCATTTGCTTGCGAAAAACCAAAACGCTCCTCGCGCTTGGCGAACACGGTGAGACCCGCCGTCTTGCCCGCGGCGATGCCCGACATCGTGCCTAGCAGCGCCGAACGCATGCAGTCCGGCTACACCCGCGGCGGCAGGCCCCAAGCTGACAGGCCCCAGCAATTAGACATCCCGTTCTCCGACGTGCTCTCGGTCGAGATCGCGGGGCGTTCCGCATAGCGGTGCTGCCGAGCACACCTACGGCGTGGTGGGGTCGCTGTGCGAGAACAACGACAAGCTCGCTATCGACCGGCGCCCGCCCGAAGTGGAGGAGGGCGACTTGCTCGTCATCCACGATGCGGGCGCGCACGGGTTCTCGGTGGGCTACAACTACAACGGCCGGCTCAAGCGTGCCGAGGTGCTGATGCGTCCGGACGGGTCGGGCCAGCTCATCCGCTGCGCCGAGGAGCCGCGCGACTACTTTGCCACCTTTGACTGCTTCCCGGCCGACGAGCGGCTCGCCGTTCGCTCCAGTATCCGCTGGGTTGCCACTATGCCGTGTAGCAGGCGGTTGTCGATACATGCGGCGATGATGCTCATGTGATGTTGGCTTCCTTCCTTTGCTTGCGAGGCGCGTCACTCGTCCTGCTGGGCCGCGGGCCCATCGTTCAGCGTGGCCTGCCTGCGCGGGGTATGCCGGGAATTGATGTAGTCGTATGCGTAGGCGATCTCCGTGACGGGGACCTCCACGTGGTAATGGGCGGAAAT
>CALKBB010000116.1 GCA_937989795.1 uncultured Collinsella sp.
GCTTCGCGCTGAGCTTGCGGTCTCTGATGAGCCGGTCGATCTCCGCGACGAGGAGTGGGAGCGCCGCCGTCTGCAGCGCGAGAAGCGGTTCCGCATTGTCCAGGAGGAGCCCGGTGCCTTCCGCGTGGTCGGTCGCGCCATCGAGCGCTTGGTTATCCAGACCGACTGGGAAAATGAGGAGGCCGTCATCTACCTGCAGCATAAGTTTTCCCGCATGGGTGTCGACGACGCGCTCCAAAAGGCCGGCTGCCGTGCCGGCGACGAGGTTCGCATTTGCCAGCGCGCCTTTGACTTTGAGGGCGCCGAGGACTTCTCGGAGTTCGAGGACGAGCTTGAGGACGGTAGTGAGGACCTCGCCGTCGAGGTCGTTGACGTCACCGATGATAGCTTGGAGGCTGTCGACGCTGTGGATGCCATTGACGGTACCGATGACGCTTTTGCTGCGGAAGAAGTCGAGACCCCGGAGGGCGAGTAAGCCATGTCGCTGCGTGGTGGAATCGGATTGCCTGAGCTACCTATCAAGGACGGGCGGGAATTTAGGCTCGGCATTATGGGTGGTACCTTTGACCCGATTCATTACGGGCATTTGGTTACCGCCGAGCAGGCGCGCGAGTCGCTCGACTTGGACGCTGTGCTCTTTATGCCGGCGGGCTCTCCTGCCTTTAAGCTTAACAGGCCGGTGACGCCTGCCGAGGACCGTTATGCCATGACGGTCCTCGCGACTGCCGCGAACCCGGCCTTTTTGGCAAGCCGCTTCGAGATCGATCGTGCCGGTGTCACCTACACAGCCGATACGCTGCGTGCCCTTCGCGAGTTTTACCCGCCACAGGTGAAGCTTTACTTTATTACGGGTGCCGATGCGATTATCGATATTGTGACCTGGCACAATGCTAATGAGATTGCCGAACTGGCGACCTTCATTGCTGCGACACGTCCCGGCTTTGACATCGATACGGCCCGGGCGCGGATTAAGGAATCGGGGCTGCCATTCGACGTGCGCTATATTCAGATTCCGGCGCTGGCGATCAGCTCGACGAACATTCGCAAGCGTGTTGCCCGCGGTATGAGCGTGCGCTATCTTACGAGCGAGTCCGTGCTCGGCTATATCCGTAAACGCGGTCTGTATGCCGATCTTGGGCAAGACGATTTTGATTGATGGGGGAGAACGTTGTCGGTAGAAGATCAGTTTGAGGGCGACGAGCGCGCGCTCTTGACGCGTATCAATGAGTTGCTCGATGTGCGCATGAAGGATAAGCGTAAGCGCTACGTGCATTCGCTTGGGGTTGCCGAGACTGCGTTGCACCTAGCCGAGGTGTACGGTGTCGACCGCTTTGATG
>CALKBB010000117.1 GCA_937989795.1 uncultured Collinsella sp.
CGCGGTACATCCGGTCCGACCGGGCCGCGCGGCAAGGAGATATATTGCCAGACCGGAGGGGCCCCGGGGGCGGGAATCTGGGCGCACACATTTCCTACACAACCAAGAATCATCCACCTCTGAATCCAAAAAGGAGGGGACCTCGTAACCGAGATCCCCTCCTCCAGTCTATGGAGCTTGACCTATATAAGCTAGGACAGCAGTTTGCGACCGGACTCATCAATTGCATCGAGCATCGCGTCGGCCTCGGCGGCATCCGCGCCCTTGGCAAAGATATACAGCTTGATCTTGGGCTCGGTACCAGAAGGACGGACGATACCCTTGTTGCCACCCTCGAGATCGAACTCAATGACATTAGCCTTCGGCAGGCCGTTCACGCAGGTGTTGTAATCCACGACGGCCTCAATCTTGGAACCGGCGAGCTCCGCGGGCGGGTTCTCGCGCAGACCAGCCATGATGCCGGCCATCTTGGCAGCACCCTCAGCGCCCGGATAGCTCAGCGAAATCGTCTTGTTGTGATAGTAGCCATACTTCTCGTACAGCTCGCGCATCGCATCGGCAAGGTTCTTGCCCTGAAGCTTGTAATACTGCGCCATCTGGCAAATCAGAAGTGAAGTGCTCACGGCGTCCTTGTCGCGCACGTGATCGCCGGCCAGATAGCCGTAGCTCTCCTCGAAACCAAAGATAAAGCGATCGACCTCGCCAGCATCGGAAAGAGAAGTAATGATGTCACCGATGTACTTGAAGCCTGTCAGGCAGCGGCGGAGCTCAAAGCCGTACTCGTCGGCCAGAGCGTCAACCATGGCGGAAGAAACGATAGTAGTAACGGCAACCTTCTTAGTGAGGTCCTCACCGCGGGCAGCACGGGTCTTGCAGATATAGTCGAGCAGCAGAACGCCCATCTCATTGCCGGTCAACAGCAGATAGTCATCACCATTCTTAACGGCAACGCCAACACGGTCGGCGTCGGGATCGGTGGCCAGCAGCAGATCAGGATGGACCTGCTCGCAAAGGTCAATGCCCTTCTGCATGGCCTGGCGGATCTCGGGGTTAGGATACGGGCAGGTCGGAAAATCGCCGTTAGGCTCCTTCTGCTCGGGAACAACCGTGACATCGGTGATGCCAGCGCGCTCGAGCACCGTCGTGACGGGAATGAGGCCAGTACCGTTGAGCGGAGTGTAGACGAGCCTAAGCGGAGCGCCAGCGATCTCCTCGGCAGAAAGGTTCGTCACGCCGCGGGCGAGAACAGCGTCGTAATAACGCTCGAGGCACGAGTCATCGATCCATTTGACCAGACCCTGCTCAAGAGCCTCATCAAAGTCCATGGACTTCACGCCGGTGAACGTATCGGTCTCGGCGATAGCCTTAGAAATTGCATCGGCGGCCTCGCTTGTGATCTGGCAGCCGTCAGGGCCATAGGCCTTGTAGCCGTTATACGGCGCCGGGTTATGGCTAGCGGTCATGCAAATGCCACCGGAGCACTTAAGATCACGAACGGCCCAGGAAAGCGTCGGCACAGGAGAAATCTTGGGATACACGAGGGCAGTCACGCCGTTTGCTGCAAGAATGGCAGCCGTCGTCTTAACGAACAGCTCGCCCTTATTGCGACTATCGCGAGCGATGGCGACCGTCGGATGCTCGAAGGTCGCATTGAGGTAGTCAGCGAATCCCTGGGTCGCACGACCGACTGTATAGATATTCATACGGTTAGTGCCTGCACCGATAGTGCCGCGAAGGCCGGCAGTACCGAAGGCGAGATCCTGGAAGAAAGCGTCGGTGATGGCATCCTCATCACCCTGCTCCTTCATAGTGTTAAGCTCAGCGAGGAGCTCCTCGTCCTTGACATTGGCAATCCAAGTATCAAGCAGCTCATGAACATCTGCCATGTGAGTCCTTCCGTCACAATCAATAAAACTACCCGTGTAAAACAGGACAAGCGCAGCAGTGCGCTAAAGCAAATATTAGTCCATTGAGAACAGAGAACCGACCACAGAACGGTGAACGTCTATATTCAGCGGTGGATGATTAAATTGATTTAATTGCATAAGGAATGTTGCCCGTAAACGCAAAAAAGGGGGAGGCCGCGAGGGCTCCCCCT
>CALKBB010000118.1 GCA_937989795.1 uncultured Collinsella sp.
TGCGCGTGGAGTCGACTGCCAGCGGATCCATGAGCTCGGGCTCCGAAGAATCGATGGGTGAAAGCTCATGCAGCAGCGCCTTCGTATCCGGGCTCGCCACGCAGCCCTCCATAAACAGGCGCGCAAGCACGCCGGCGATCACGCCGTGGGCGAAGTTGAAACCATCGACTGCGGCAGTGGTACCGCCGCCGCCCTCCTCAAGCGCAAGCAGCCCCTTGGACGTCGCCAGCCACAGCGTGCGCGTCAGGCCAAAAAGCGCGCCCTCCTCCTTGTCATCGTCCACCACGGCGGCAATCCACTCGCCTGCCTCGATCGCACGCGAAACCTCGGACGCAACGTCAGCAAGTGCCCCAGCATCGCCGGCGGCAGCGCGCGAAACCGTGGGCATCTCGAACGCGCTGGCGGTGGCCGCAGCCCCGCCTTCGCCGCCAATCAGCGCCAAGAAACGGTTCTGCATGGCGGTGATACCAAGCGTACCCAGCGCCGCGGAAACCTCATCGGCAGAAAACGCCGGGAAGGACGTCGCCTCAAAGTCGAGCTCGACGGGCGCATCGGTGCGAATTGTCGCAACCTTGCGGCTCAGTAGTGCGTCATCGATGTGTGCACGCAGGTTCTCGCCCATCTTGCCCTTGACCTCGTCGGCATGCGCGATGACTTCGTCCAGGCTACCGTACTTCGCAATGAGCGCACTCGCCTTTTTGGGGCCGATGCCCGGTACGCCGGGAATGTTGTCCGACGTATCGCCCTTCAGGCCGTAAAAATCGGGCACGAGCGCCGGCGTAATGCCGTGATACAGGTCATCCACGCTCTCGGGCGTCATAATCGCTACGTCGGACAGGCCCTTACGGGTCGAGACCACGTTGACGTGCTCGGTAACAAGCTGATACATGTCGCGGTCGCCGGTCACCAGCAGCATGTCGCAGCCGGCCTCCTCACCCAGGCGCGCCATGGTTCCCAGGATATCGTCGCCTTCCCAGCCCTCAGACTGCAGAATCGGCACGTTGAGCGCGGTGAGCAGCTCCTTAATCATAGGGAACTGCGCGTGCAGGTCGGGGTCCATGGGCGGGCGCTGCGCCTTATACTGCGGCAGCATCTCCATGCGCACGCGCGGCTTACCCTTGTCAAACGCCACGACCACACCGTCGGGGTTAAAGGCATCAATCATCTTAAGAAACATGTTCAGAAAGCCAAAGATCGCGTTGGTGGGGCGACCGTCCGGCGCATTCATGGTCGGCGGCACGGCGTGAAAGGCACGGTGCATGAGCGAGTTGCCGTCGATAACGGCAAAGGTACGGCGCTTGTCAGACATATTGAATACCTCGCTTTGGGCTGGGCACGGTTTGCTCACTCCAGTTTACACGCTCCCCGCCCCGCGGCCACCGCACATCAAGCTCCCCCGCCACCGTGAGCCCGCGCGTGATACGATGGCTCACGGTACATCAACCAGCACGATCGATCCGAAAGGAGCCTGCGTCATGGAGCGTCCCTGCGCATGGAAAAAGTACACGCCACAGCAGATCGAGGAGCTCGAGGAGCTTTGCCGCGGCTATAAGCAGTTTTTGAGCGAGAACAAGACCGAGCGCCTGTGCGTCAAGACCGGCATCAAGATGGCCGAGGAGGCGGGCTACGTCGACCTGGAGACCGTGATCGCCGAAGGCCGCGAGCTCAAGGCAGGCGACAAGGTGTACGCCGCCAATCACGGCAAGGACCTCATGCTCGTCAACCTGGGCGCCGCCCCGCTCGAGCAGGGCTTTAACATCCTGGGCGCCCACGTGGACTCGCCGCGCCTGGACCTTAAGCAGAATCCCGCCTTCGAGGCCGGCGACATGGCCTACCTCGACACGCACTACTACGGCGGCGTCAAAAGCTACCACTGGGTCGCTTCCCCGCTTGCACTCGTGGGCGTCATCTGCAAAAAGGACGGCACCACCGTCGACATCAACATCGGCGACAAGGCGGATGATCCGGTCTTTACTATCTCCGACCTGCTGATCCACCTCTCGAGCGAGCAGATGGCCAAGCCCGCCAAGGACGCCGTCGACGCCGAAATCCTCGACGTGATTGTGGGAGGCCGTCCCGTCAAGTTTGATGAGGACGACAAGGACGCCCCCAAGGAGCCCGTCAAGCAGATGTTCCTGGACATCCTTAAGGAGCAGTATGACGTCGAGGAAGAGGACTTCCTGTCCGCAGAGATCGAGGTCGTGCCCGCCGGTCCCGCCCGCGACATGGGCCTCGACCGCTCCATGATTCTGGGCTATGGCCACGACGATCGCGTCTGCGCCTACCCCTCCATGCTCGCCCAGATCGACGTCGCCAACGTGGAGCGCACGAGCATCACGCTCATCGTCGACAAGGAGGAGATCGGCTCCGTAGGCGCCACCGGCATGACGAGCCGCTTCTTCGAGAACACCGTCGCCGAGATCATGACGCTCGCCGGCGAGGATAGCCCGCTGGCCCTGCGCCGCGCGCTCGCCCGCAGCCGCATGCTCTCCTCCGACGTGTCCGCCGGCTTCGACCCGGGCTATGCCGGCAAGTTCGAGACCAAGAACGCCGCCTTCATGGGTCGCGGCCTGTGCTTTAACAAGTACACGGGCAGCCGCGGCAAGGGCGGCTCCAACGACGCCGATGCCGAGTACGTGGCCCTCGTCCGCGACATCATGGACGAGGCCGGCGTGGACTTCCAGACCTGTGAGCTCGGTCGCGTCAACGCGGGCGGCGGCGGCACCATTGCCTACATCATGGCCAAGTATGGCATGAACGTCATCGACTCCGGCGTTGCCGTCCTGTCCATGCACGCCCTGTGGGAGGTCGCCAACAAGGCCGACATCTACGAGGCCTATCGCGGCTACAAGGCCTTCCTCGAGCGCGCGTAACCAGCCCCTCATCAGTTGCGGTGAAATAGTTCCTAAATAGCCCTTTAGACAGGTCGAACAAGAACTATTCCACCGCAACTTCTTTTTTGGCAGAGGAGAATCCATGTTGCAGGTCATCATTTCGCCCGCCAAGCAGATGCGCGCGGCCCAAGATGCTTTTGAAGTCCTGGGCATTCCGCCCTTTGCGCGCGAGACGGCTCGACTGCATCGCGCGTTGCTAGATATTGAGCGAAATGAAAGCTGCGGCGGCTTGCAGGAGCTATGGAATGTGAGCGACAGGCTGCTTACAACGTGCCTGGATACGCTTCACGAATTTATGCCCGTCCTGAGCGATACCGACCTCGCAGATCCCGATATCGCGCGTCGAATCTCCCCCGCCGTCATGTCCTATCACGGCATTCAATACCAGAGCATGGCACCCGAGGTGATGGATTCCGCACAGCTCGCATGGCTGCAAGACCATCTGTGGATCCTCTCCGGCCTCTACGGGTGCGTTCGTCCCTTTCATGCCGTCGAACCGTATCGGCTGGAGATGGGCGCGAAGCTCGCCGTTGACGATGCCCGAGACCTCTACGCGTTTTGGAGCGACAAGCTCGCGCGGGCTATCGCCCCGGCAGGCTCAAACACCACGATCGTCAACCTCGCCAGCGTAGAGTATGCTAAAGCCGTTCTGCCCCACCTCACGGGCGACGCCACGGCCGTCACATGCCTCTTTGGCGAGGGTATCCGCAACGGGAAGCCCATCCAACGGTCGACCGCCAGCAAAAAGGCGCGCGGCTCCATGGTGCGGTGGATGGCAGAAAACAAGCTCGAGGATGCAAGCGAACTTACCGCATTCAATATCGGCTATCGGCACATCCCCGAGCTTTCAGACAAAAACACCCTGGTTTTCATGAACGCGCAGGCACAATAGGCCCGCCGTTTCCAAACACCCCATTACTCCGCCAAGCCATCGGCCTTTGCAATCTCGCTCGTCGAGCCATCTTGGTAGGTAATCTTAACGTGCTCTACGTCGGATACCGTAACGCCCGACGGAGGTTCCAAACGCCACTCCGTCAGAGCGATATCCATGGTCGTGGGCACATCGCCCTGATCTTTGAGCTTCACCATGAGTGTTTTGAGTGCCCCATCAAACGTCACGCGTTCGATTTCTTCGCCAGGAATAGACCCACCACTCAGCTGCAGCTGCACAAACTCGTCGCGCGGATACCAATAGTCGCCC
>CALKBB010000119.1 GCA_937989795.1 uncultured Collinsella sp.
TCAAGGGCATTTTCGTCTACTACTTTGAGAACGAGACCGGTCGCCAGCTCGTGGCATACGACGGCGCTGTATTTAAGGGCACGCCATATCGCGATGCCGAGGGCAACCCGGTCGCCGCCTACGACGCGCTTGGAGACGATACGTTCATTTACGAGTCCGAGCTCATCGGCAACGAGACCGCGCCCGAGGCCCAGGCGATGCCCAAGCCCGAGCTTGAGAATCCCTGGATCAAGCTCTCGGGCCTGCAGCCCGATGCGACGAGCTTTTTCAAGAATCCCTTCGCCAAGGACGATGACTCCAACTCGGACGACGATACCAAAACCGGCATCGACGGCTCCATGGACGATTCTGATTCCAAATAGGCACCGCTAGCGTTTCTTGAAGTTGTAAATGACAAGAAACGCGAGCAAAGCGATTGATAATGGGCCGGCTACATAGAAAAAGAGAACGTCAATTGCGCGTAGAGTGTAATAGGCTTTATCGCCGGACATTACTGCATACAATACGTAGCCAAATGCTGGTTGGTTTGCGTACCAGCAGGAGAAAGCCAAAAGCGCTAAAAGTGCTACAACCAGAAGTGCATTCAGGACAAATCGTTTGCTTTTCATCGATCGCTCCTTCCGGGTGAATCTTATATGTAATTCTACAATAGCCTTTTTCAAAGCATCGCATACTCCTAAATAACGTGCACTTTCGCTGTAGGGTCGGCTTTATGTCGGCCCTCTTTTTTGCACTTGCGCGGCGGGATGGTAATATCGTTACGTTTGAACTGTTTCGATGTGAAACCGAGGAGATTCCCTCTATGAGTGCTGACTACCCGTCAATGACTACGGCCGAGATCCGCTCCAAGTTCCTCAACTTCTTTGAGGAGCGCGGTCTTAAGCTCTATCCTTCTTCGTCCCTTGTTCCCGACGACCCCTCGCTGCTGCTTGCCAACGCCGGCATGAACCAGTTTAAGGAGTACTACCAGGGCAAGAAGACCATGAAGGAGATCGGCGCGATCTCCTGCCAGAAGTGTGTCCGCACCAACGACATCGACTGCATCGGCGAGGACGGCCGTCACCTGTCGTTCTTCGAGATGCTCGGTGACTTCTCCTTTGGCGGCGTCTCCAAGCAGCAGGCTTGCGCTTGGGCCTTCGAGCTCATCACCAAGGAGTTCAAGCTGCCGCTCGATCGCCTGTACTTTACCGTCTTTACCGAGGACGACGAGACCCACGACGTGTGGCGTTCTCTGGGCGTTGCCGAGGACCACATCTCCCGCCTGGGCGAGGACGACAACTTCTGGGCCGCTGGCCCCACCGGCCCCTGCGGTCCGTGCTCTGAGATCTACTTTGACATGGGCGAGGAGGTCGGTTGCGGCAGCCCCGACTGCAAGCCCGGCTGCGACTGCGACCGCTTCCTTGAGTTCTGGAACCTCGTGTTTACCCAGTACGACCGCCAGGAGGACGGCTCCATGCCGGAGCTGCCGCACCGCAACCTCGATACGGGCATGGGCCTGGAGCGCATGGCCGCCATCATGCAGCACAAGACCGCCAACTACGACGGCGATTTGATGCAGCACCTCATCAAGCTGGGCGAGGAGATCAGCGGCAAGACCTATGACGCCGACGATTACTCCGGTGCCAGCCGCTCCCTGCGCATCATCGCCGACCACTCCCGTGCCGTCGACTTCATGATCTCTGACGGCATCCTTCCCGGTAACGAGGGTCGCGAGTATGTTTTGCGCCGCCTGCTCCGCCGTGCCGTGTTCCACGGTCGCCTGCTGGGCATCGAGGGCGCCTTCCTGACCAAGTTTATCGATGAGGTCAACGCTCAGATGGGCGAGGCCTATCCCGAGCTGCTCAAGAACGTCGCGCTCGTCAAGGGTATCGTCGCCTCCGAGGAGGAGCGCTTCTCCACGACGCTCGATAACGGCCGCGTCTACCTGGACGAGGCCCTGGCAGCGCTTGCCGAGGGCGCCGTGCTTCCGGGCGACGTCGCCTTTAAGCTGCATGACACCTTTGGTTTCCCCATCGACCTGACCGTCGAGATCGCCGGCACCGCTGGCCACGACGTTGACATGGACGGCTTCACTGCCTGCATGGAGGACCAGAAGGCCCGCGCTCGCGCCAACGCCAAGGGCGACGCCTGGGGCAGTTTCAACGATGTGTGGGTCGAGCTTTCCGACAAGGTTGCCGCGACCGAGTTCGACGGCTATGACAACGATGTGATCGAGGGCGCCAAGGTTGTCGCCATCGTGCGCAACGGCGAGTCCGTCGAGTCCGCTGCCGCCGGCGAGGACGTCGAGGTTGTGCTCGACCGCACCCCGTTCTATGCCGAGATGGGCGGCCAGCAGGGCGATGCCGGCGAGCTTTCCGCCGAGGGCGTTTCGCTGACCGTTTCCGATACCAAGAACCACAACGGCCTGTATGCCCACGTCGCGCACGTTGCCGAGGGCACGCTGACCGTCGGTGCCGCTGTGACCGCCGCGCTCGACGCCGAGCGCCGTGGCTTCCTGCGCCGCAACCACACCGCCACCCACCTGCTTGACGCCGCGCTTAAGCGCGTCCTGGGCGAGCATGTCTCTCAGGCCGGCTCGCTGGTGACGCCCGAGCACCTGCGCTTTGACTTCACGCACTTTGAGGCCCTGTCCTCCGAGCAGCTCAAGGCTGTTGAGGACCTGGTCAACCAGCAGATCTTTGCATCTAAGCCGGTCGTGACCCGCGTCATGGGCATCGACGAGGCCAAGGCCGCCGGTGCCGTCGCCCTGTTTGGCGAGAAGTATGGCGACGTCGTCCGCGTCGTTTCCGTGGGCGCCGAGGACCAGCCGTTCTCCCGCGAGCTCTGCGGTGGTACGCATGCCGCCAATACCGCCGAGATCGGCCTGTTCAAGATCATTTCCGAGTCTTCTACGGGCTCCAACGTCCGCCGTATCGAGGCCGTTACCTCTAAGGGCGCCCTCGACTACATGGCCGACCGCCTGGCACTCGTTGACGCCGCTGCCGCTGCGCTCAAGTGCCGCGTTGACGAGGTTCCCGCTCGTGTGGAGAACCTGCAGGCCGAGCTGCGCGAGACGTCTAACAAGCTCAAGAAGGCGCTGACCGGTGGCTCCTCCGACGCTATCTCCGGCGCCATCGAGGGTGCCGTCGAGCTCGACGGCTATAAGCTCGTCGTCGCTGAGCTCCAGGGCCTTGAGGCTGCTGACCTGCGCAACGTCTGGGATACCGTGCACCAGAAGGTCGCCGGCCCTGTCGCCTGCGTCGTTGCCAGCGTGACCGAGAAGGGCACGCCTGCGTTGCTCGCCGCCGGTTCCGACGACGCCGTGAAGGCCGGTTTCCACGCCGGCAACGTGATTAAGCAGATTGCGGGCCTGGTCGACGGTCGCGGTGGCGGCCGTCCCAACATGGCCCAGGCCGGTGGCAAGAATGCTGCCGGCATCGCCGATGCCCTCACGGCCGCTAAGACCGCGCTCGGCGCCTAAGAATCTAAGAAGTCGCTGTGGTTGCGCTCGCGCTGGACATAGGGGAGACCAGGATTGGCATCGCCGTCTCGAGCCGTGATGGCAAGATGGCGATGCCCGTCAAGGTGCTCCCGGCCGCCGAGGTCACTGGTATGGCTAAGACGTTCCGTTACATGGTCGAGGACTATGAGCCCGACATCCTGGTAAGCGGGCGTCCCCTGACCATGGCCGGCGAGCCTGGCCCTCAGGCCGAGCGCGTTGCCGCCGTAGCGCAAAAGATCGCCGACGAGCTCGATCTTCCGCTGGAGTTTGAGGACGAGCGCCTGTCCTCGCAAGAGGCCAAGCGTATCCTGCGCGAGCAGGGACTCAACGAAAAGCAGATGAGGGGCAAGATCGACATGATCGCCGCTAGCCTGTTCTTGCAGACGTGGCTCGATCGCAAAAACGAGGAGGTTTCGCATGTCTAGCGCTTTCGATCCGCGCCAGCCGAATCGTACACGACAGCCTGCGCCACGCCCTGTATCGTCCGGTCAGCGTCCGATGCAACCGACTCAGCGCGCGGCCCAACCCGCCGCACGTTCGGCGCAGCCCTCTTCTTGCCCCACTCAGCCCACTCAGCGTCCAGGCCAGCAGCCTGTTCGTCGTCCTGCTCAGCAGTCTGCTGCCCATACAGCCCAGCCCGCGGGCGGTTCCCGCTTTAAGCAGCAGGCTCCTGCCCAGCGCACGCAGGGACAGGCACCGCAATCACGCTCCCACGCACATCATGCTCATGGCTCGCACGGCGTTGCTCCGGCCACGCGCTCGAGCTATAACACGCGCGCTCGCCGTGGTGCCCAAAAGAAAAGCTCCCCGGTGCCTATGATTATCGGTGCTGTGGTTGCGGCGATCGTTCTCGCTGCCATCGCCTTATTCGCCGTACCGGCCGTCAAGGGCTTGCTTGGCGGGGAGGATGCGAAAGTCACTGCTGGCCAGCAGGTTACTATCACTATTCCCGATGGTGCCTCGGGTGACAGCATCGCTTCGATTCTCTCCGAGAACCATATCGTCGAAAATCCCAAGGATTATTACGCGGCGGTCAAAAAGCTCAACGCCGACATGTCGCTCAAGCCCGGCACCTACTCGTTCACCACGCTCATGGACGCGACCAAAGTCG
>CALKBB010000120.1 GCA_937989795.1 uncultured Collinsella sp.
GCGGAAGGAAATCGCTCTCGAAGTCACCGCTGCCCACGGTGAGGCTCGCCTTAAAGCCCGTAGAGTTCGGAACCGTTATCTCCACATCGCCCGAGTCCACGCATACGTCCATCGACTTCGCGGGGGCCTGGTAGAGCTCGAACGTCACATCGCCAGAACCGACCTTGGCATTCAGGGTGTCGGTTACAGTGCCCGCGAACTCGACGTCTCCCGAGCCCAACGTCAAATCGAAGTCGTGGCACGCAATGTCCGTGATCGTCAGATCCCCCGACCCCACATTCGCCGAAATGTCCATCATGTTATCGGCAAGCTCGCGCGGCAGCTCGATGGTGACCGTACGGTCAAGCGCACGCTCGTCATCGCAGTCGAACTGGTTAATCTTGAGCGTAGAGCCCCTAATCTCGGCCAGTTTTTGAGTGGCAGCATCGTAAGCAGTTACTCCTTTTGCAACGCGACCACTCTCGATGACACGCACCGGTCCATCGGAAACGTACTTGATATCGACCGTACCCGACGTCACATCCAGGTCAAGGGACTGGAATGAGTCGGCATCGAAGGTTTCACTCGAAAGCTTTTGAGACTGAGCGGAGTAAATACCGTCATCCAAAACATCGTCCTCGTCAACCACATCGGCCATACCAAACAAGCCGGATACAACATCGTCGAAATCCCACGGTCCATCAAAATGAATCAAAGTCCGCGAAGTGCCAAAGACAAGTCCAATGATAAGCACAAACGCTCCGATACCAATGCCCAAGCGCCTCTTAGACTCATGCGAGAGCTTCATCATTCATCACCCTCTTTGGCAATCGGCTCAGCGGTGGTCGCGGTAGCCATGTCAACGTCAACCGCTGTGGAAACGTCCTCCCCCTTAGTCCTAACGACCGCCGGCGCCGGACCAACCTGGATATCCCCGCGCGCCCAATCGCCATCGAGCGCACGTGCCACCCAATGATAGATGGGGATCGTAAAGAAAATCAGCGCGGCAAAGGGGCCGGCGCCAAACAGGAACATCAGCAAAAAGAACAGCAGCCAGCACACGGCCCAGTACGGAAACGACTGAAACGGGCCCTTCACCGGAGTCACGCTGCTCGCACCGGCACCCGTCACCTGAGCCGTCGCCGCATTGGCAGCCTGTGCGCTCCAGCTCGCCGCCTGCGCCGCCTTGGCCGCAGCATCACTCGCCTGCGTAGCTGCCTCCGTGGCGCGTGCCGCCGCCTCGTGGGTGCGGGCACGTTCCGCCGCCTCCGCCTCGCGCTGACGGGCGCGGTCCTCGTTCTCAAACTCGATATCGTCCTCGATCTCGTCACTTGGATTGAGCAGCTCGTCCAGGCTCACGCCATAGAGTTTGGCGAGCGAGATCAGGTTCTCGGTATCGGGCGAGCTCTCCGCGCGCTCCCATTTACTGACCGCCTGGCGCGACAGCCCCAGCTTTCGCGCCAGCCCTTCTTGGCTGAAACCCTTGCTGCGGCGAAGGTCGGCGAGCCGCTGCGCAGTTTCTACATTCATGGTTCCTCCTATGTGATGCCAGCCGTGCCGCCGGACCGTTTTTGTTCTTAAGGCGCCTTGCACAGTTAAAAATCTATCCGCCACCGCCAAAAGCATGCCACCTATTCTAGTGAGATTTTTGACAACCGGCGGTTGCGGGCACATATGAGCTGCGGAAATGTGTCCAAACAAAGCAATGACCCACGGCCCGGTTGTCCCCGTTGCGGCGTTAACGGTAGTATGGTCATACTGTTTATTCCGCACCGCCAACGGAGGGAGTCCCGCGCCGTGAACCGCGATTTCGCCTCATCGCTCATCCAGCTCAACAACACGTTCTATCGCGAGCACTCCGCCTCCTTTTCCGATACGCGCCAGGCCCCGTGGCCCGGCTGGGTGCGCACCATGGACATTGCACTCGAACAGCTCGACGTCGCCACGATCGAGCATCCCGTCCGCGTCTTCGATCTTGCCTGCGGCAATATGCGATTCGAAAACTTTGCCGCCGGCGGCGCACTCGCCGCCAAGGGCGTCAACGGCGCAAACCCCTCGGCAGATGCCAGTTGCCCGTTTGAGTTCTATGGTGTCGACTCGTGTCAAGATTTGGCTATCGATGCACATGGCCACGCCCTGCGCATTCCCAACCTGCGCTTCCAGGAACTCGATGTGCTCGACGCCCTCATGAAGCTCAACCCCGCCGAAACACCCGACGTGCTTTTCGACGCCCCGCTCGCCGATATCTCGGTCTGCTTTGGCTTTATGCACCACGTGCCGTCGTGCGAGTACCGCGTACGCGTGCTCGACGCCCTGGTGCGCCAGACGCGCCCAGGCGGCATCATCGCCATCAGCTTTTGGGAGTTTATGAACGACGAGCGCATGGCGCGCAAGGCCGTTCGAGCCGAAGCCCGCGCCGAGCTCACCCCGCCGTTTGAGGGTTACGATTCCGCGCAGTTTGAAGCCGGCGACCACCTCATTGGCTGGCAAAACGACCGCCACGCCTACCGCTATTGCCATCACTTTGACGATCAGCAGATCACCGACCTGGTGCGCGGCGTCCGTACGTTCTACAAGAGCGGCGAGGTCCCCGTGCGCGAGCTTGAGCGCTTCCATGCCGACGGTCGCAGCGGCGAGCTCAACCGCTACGTGATCCTTAAGCGCCTGTAGGTATCGGCGACTCGCTGCCGAGCCGCATCGCATCTTTCGGGCAAGCTATGCCCACCCTTTTTCAACCCATTGACGGAACGCGCAGCTATGCGTTCCACACTTATGACCAAGGAGCCTCATGGGAGCCGTCCACGTTCGCACGCCTAAGAACTTTGTGCTCGAGGAGCGCCTGGAGCGCTACGCCGATGCGATTGAGACGAACCCCGAGGCCTATGCCGGAGATTGGCGCGCGGCCTGTGTGCCAGTTGGCAGCAAGCCCTTCGAACACCTTCACCTGGATCTTGGCTGTGGCAAGGGAACGTACCTCGTAGAGCGCGCGGGCCACGAGCCAAACACCCTCTTTATCGGCATGGACCAGGAGCCCATCTGCATCGCCTATGCCGCGCAGAAAATCTGCGAGCAGGAGCTATCCAACGCACTCGTCCTGCCCCGAGGCGCCGCATCGCTGCCGCAGCTATTTGCCGCAGGCGAGCTCGACGCCATCACCATTAACTTTCCCACGCCGCAGCCCAAGGCCAAGTACGCCAAAAAACGACTCGTCCATGTCGACCATCTGATGATCTACCGCCCGCTCTTTGCAGCCGGCGCCACCGTCACGCTGCGAACCGACAGCAAGCCATTGCGCGACTACGCCCTGGGGCAGTTTGCCGCGGCAGGCTACGACGCACTTTGGGTAAGCGACAACGTCCGCCGCGACCATCCCGAGCACCTCGAGACCGAATATGAATGCCGTACGCGCGAGATGGGTGCCGTCGTCTATGGCATTTGTGCCACACCCGGCGAGAAGCCTACCGAAGAGAAACTCGCAGCAGGCCGAGAGCAGGAGCAAAGCCTTGCGTGCTACCTGCCCGATAACCTCGACGAGCTCACCTATGTACCCCTGGGCATGGAAGAGGCCGTCGAGAACTTTAGAAACCGCGCCCGCAAAGGCAAGAAGCGCCTGCCGCAAGAGCACTAACTTCACGCGCCCATTTCCTGCATTTTCTCGCGCGCTGGCACCCCGCGCCGCCGCTACGCCATAATAGTTGGCGGACAATCGCGAGAGAAAGCAAACACATGGCACAGACCACGACAGATACCGCTGCCAGCACCGTCTCCGGTGCCGGGGCTGCCAGCTCATTCTCGGGCGGCACGGGAACCGAAGCCGAGTTCGGCTCGCTCGGTGCGCTCTCCCCCACCTGGTGGGAGCCCGAGGACGGCAGCGAGCCCGAACCATGGCTCACGCCCGACCAGGCCTTCGAACGCTTCTTTGAATGGACGAGCGATCGCGGCATTGAGCTGTGGGATCACCAAGAAGAGGCCCTCATGGACCTGGCAGCCGGCGATCACGTCATTTTAGGCACACCGACCGGATCGGGTAAATCGCTCGTCGCGCTGGGTATGCTCTTTATGGGCATGGCACAGGGCAAACGCTGTTATTACACGGCCCCCATCAAGGCCTTGGTCAGTGAAAAGTTCTTCGATCTGGTACAGGTGCTCGGCCGCGATAACGTCGGCATGATCACCGGCGATACGCATATCAACACCAAGGCGCCCGTCATCTGCTGCACGGCCGAAATCCTTGCCAACGATGCACTTCGCGAGGGCGAGGATGCCGATGTGGGCTGCGTAGCCATGGACGAGTTCCACTACTTTGCCGACCCCGACCGCGGCTGGGCCTGGCAGGTACCGCTGCTCACCCTGCCCCACACGCAGTTTATGCTCATGAGCGCCACGCTCGGCGATGTCACTGCCATCGCCGCCTCACTCGAGGAACACACCGGTGCTACCTGCGACTTGGTCGTCGATGCCCCGCGCCCCGTGCCGCTGAGCTACGACTACGTGACGACCTCCCTCGAGGGCACGGTCGAGCTCGCCATGCGCCGCGGTGAGGCCCCACTCTATATCGTGCACTTTAGCCAGGATGCCGCCCTTGCGACGGCACAGTCGCTCGCCAATTTTGGCATCGCCAGCAAAGAGCAGCGCGAAGCTATTAAGGAAGCTGCCAAAGGCACGAGCTTCTCGACGGCCTTTGGCAAGATTCTCAAGCGCCTGCTTGGATGCGGCGTCGGCGTGCACCATGCCGGCATGTTGCCGCGCTATCGCCTGCTGGTCGAGCGCTTGGCGCAGCAGGGCCTGCTGCCCGTCATCTGCGGCACCGATACGCTCGGCGTCGGCATCAACGTACCCATCCACACCGTGGTGCTCACCGCGCTCACCAAGTTCGATGGCTACAAGATGCGTCGTCTGCGCGCCCGCGAGTTCCATCAGATTGCCGGTCGCGCCGGCCGCTCGGGCTTCGATACCGAGGGCATGGTAATTGCCGAGGCACCCGAGCACGAGATCGAGAATGCCAAGCTTATGGCCAAAGCGGGCGACGACCCCAAAAAACTCCGCAAGATTAAAAAGAAAAAGGCCCCCGAGGGCTTTGTCACCTGGAACAAGCAGACCTTCGAGCGTCTGATCGAGACGCAACCCGAGACGCTCAAGCCGCGCCTGCGCATCACGCACTCCATGGTGATCAGCGTGGTCGAGCAGGGCGGCGATGCCCGAGCCCGCGTACACGACCTCATCGAGACGAGCCTGCAGACTCCCGAGGAAAAGGCTAAGCTCGAGGTTCGCGCCGACGAGATCTTCGCCACGCTCATCGATTCCGGCGTCGTCGTTCGCACCGAGGTGCCGCCCGCGCCCGACGCCCCGACTGATGCCGCACCAGACATCGACTATGCGCTGACGGTCGATCTGCCCGAGGACTTCGCACTCGATCAGCCGCTCTCACCGTTCTTGCTTGCTGCGCTGGAGCTGCTCGATCCCGAGAGCGAGACCTATACCATGGACCTGATCTCAATGGTCGAGGCAACGCTCGAGGATCCCAAACAGGTGCTGCGCGCACAGGAGCGAGCCGCACGCGATCGCGCTATGGCCGAGATGAAGGCCGACGGCATCGAGTATGAGGAGCGCTTGGAGCGCATTCAGGACGTCACGTACGAAAAGCCGCTCGAGGATTTGCTCGATGCCGCTTTTGACAAGTACTGCCAGGAAGTACCGTGGGCAAACGACTACCAGCTCTCTCCCAAGAGCGTCCTGCGCGATATGCTGGAGAGCGCGAGCGATTTTAAGGGCTACATTCAAAAGCTCGGCATCGCCCGCTCCGAGGGCATTTTACTGCGTTACCTGGCAGAGGCTTACCGTTCGCTCGACCGCACCGTACCCATTGAGAAGCGCGACGAGCGCCTGCGCGACATTATCTCGTGGCTGGGATTTGTGGTGCGCTCGGTGGACTCGAGCCTGGTGGACGAGTGGGAGAACGCCGGCAACCCGGCAGCCCTCGACGCCGCGCCGCCGCAGGGCATCGACGAGGTCGTTGCGGACCGTCGCGGCTGCACGCTGCTGGTGCGCAACGCACTCTTCCGCCGCGTGACCCTTGCCGCCCGCGAGCACGTTCGCGACCTGGGCGAACTCGACGAGGACTGGGGCATGAGCGAGGTCCGCTGGCAAAAGGCGCTCGATGCCTACCATGAGCAGCACGAGGAAATCCTCACCGACGGAGATGCCCGCAGCGCCGCGATGTTTACCATCGACGGGAGCGACGAGAAGACCGATCACGTGTGGCACGTGCACCAGATTTTTGCCGACGAGGATGGCGACCACGACTTTGGCATCATGGGCGATGTCGACCTGGATGCCACGCAGGATGGCGGCGAGGTCATCTTCAAAAACTACCGCGTCGGCTTTATCGAGGACCTGCTCGAGGACTAGCCGTACATACTGGAACGAAGCGGGGCCGTTGGCAATATCGCCAGCGGCCCCGCTTTTGCACTATACGCTATCCCCTACTCGGCATCCTCGACCTCATACGAATCCGCCTCGGCGGGCTCATCGTTTGCCCCTGTCGCAGCCCCGCGCGCCTCGTCAAACGCCGCCTTCATGGTCTTGTTGCCCCAGGTGAGCTTGCGAATGGTAAGATCGTCGGCCTTCTTGTTGGCTAGACGTAAATTGTTCTCGGAGGACAGCAATGCCTCCTTGGTTTTCTGCAGATGGCTAATCGTCTTGTCAATCTCCTCGATCGCCGTCTGGAACTTACGGCTCGCAAGCTCATAGTTGCGGCCGAAGTCGTTCTTGAACTTCTCCATCTTGGCCTCGAAGTTCGTGACGTCGATGTTCTGTTGCTTGTACTCCGCCAGCTCCTGCTTATAGCGCAGCGAACCCATGGCGGCGTTGCGCAGCAGCGTGATCATGGGAATGAAGAATTGCGGGCGGATCACGTACATCTTCTCATAGCGGTAACTCACGTCGACAATACCCGCGTTATAGAGCTCGCTCTCGGGCTCCAGCAGGGTGCAGAGCACTGCATACTCACAGCCCTTCTGGCGGCGATCGTGGTCGAGCTTCCTAAAGAAGTCCTCGTTCTTGTGCTTGGTCGCGGTCTCGTCGTTCTCGTTTTTCATCTCGAACATAATCGAAATGACCTCGTTACCGCTTGCGTCGCACTCGCGGAAGATAAAGTCGCCCTTGGTACCCTCGGACGCATCATTGTCTTTCTCGAAGTACGCGTTAGGAAACGCCGTCATGCGCAGACGGTTAAACTCGGTCTCGCAGTGCTGCTCGAGCGACTCGCCCACCATCTTGGTGGACAGGCGGACCTTCATGTCCTTAAGGCGCTCAATCTCTTCATCCTTGTAGCGGATCAGCTCATCGCTCGCGCGCTTGGCTTGAGCAAGCTCGAGCTCATGTGCCGCCTTTGCCTGTTCCTCGCGCGAATCGCGCACTGCCAGCTCACTCGTCAGTTTCGCACGTGCCTCGTCGCGCTCTCGCTCCGCCGCGGCGACTGCCTCCGACAGGTTCATTTTTGCCATCAGCTCCTGCTCGCGCAGCTGGGCACGCAGACCCTCAGCCTCTTGCTCAGATTGTGCCTTTGCGGCGGAAAACTTCTCCTGTACCGTCGCGCGGTAGTCAGCAAGTGCACGTTCGGCCTCGCTGCGAGCGGCATCGAGATCACGCTGCGACTCTGCCGCGGCAGCGGCAAGCGCCATCTCCTGAGCCTTGTCCGCTGCGGCAAGCCTGGCCTGCAGCTCGGCAATCTGGGCATCACGTGCAGCTAAATCGTTTTGAGCAGCGTTGCGCGCCGCCGACTCGGCAAGCTTGGCTTCGTCATCTTTGCGCCCCAGCTGCGCACGCAAATTGTCGATCTCGCGCTGAAGCTCAGCATTCTCCTTCTGAGCATCGGCACGGGCCTCAACCGCCGCACGCTGGCTTGCGCTCTCGCGCTCTGCGGCAGCGCCCTCGAGCTTGGCGCGCAGCTCGACAAGCTCGGCATCGCGCTTGGCGACCTCTTGTGCCAACTCCCGAGCCGCAACATTCTTCTGCTCAACGAGTTGTGCATTGCGCTGAGACTCCGCCTCCTGCAGGGCAGCCGTCGAACGCGAGCGCTCAAGCTCCAGCGCCTGCTCGCCCTCGCGCTGGACCGCCTTCACACGCTCGTCCAGGTCGCGCGAGAACTCAGCATCGCGCACCTGCTTGACGATGTCCGCATAGCCGGACGCATCGACCTTAAAAACTTCGCCACAGTGCGGGCACTTGATCTCGTTCATAGCAGCTCCTCGATGGACGCAAATTTCAACCGCTTACACTCTACCGCGCTGCACGGACAAAAAAGACGCCGCCGCCATAATGGCAACAGCGCCAGAACCACCACAAAGGTGCCTGTCCCCTTT
>CALKBB010000121.1 GCA_937989795.1 uncultured Collinsella sp.
TCTTCGGCTCGTGCGGAATCTACAAAAATCAAACGGCAGGCCCCGGGCATGGCTACGTTGACTTACCTGCCGCCAAGATGGCGTCTTGGCGTCTAGATACTTGGCTGATTATTTGGAATGAAGGGGGCTCCTTGTTGGCAAGGAGCCCCCTTCTGGTTTTGGTTACTTTGGAGTTGTGGGTGTACCCTTACTTGGCGTCGGCCCAGGTTATGCCGGTGCTGGCTTCGGCGATTAGGGGTACGCGGAGGTCTACTACGTGCTCCATGACGTCTTGGACCATGGCGGTCAGGTGCTCGACTTCGTCGACCGGGCACTCAAAGTCCAGTTCGTCGTGTACCTGCAGGATCATGTGGGCGGCAAAGCCTTCTTCTTCCAGACGGCGGCTTACTCGGGCCATCGCAATCTTGATGATATCAGCGGCGGTGCCCTGCATGGGGTGGTTCATGGCCGTGCGCTCGCCAAAGCCGCGAAGTTGCGGATTTTTAGCCTTGAGTTCCGGAATATGGCGACGGCGGCCGTACATGGTCTCGGCGTAGCCCGTCTGCTTGGCACGTGCCACCACGTTGTCGAGGAACGTACGCACGCCCGGGTAGGCCTCGTAGTAGCGGTCGATCATGTCGCGCGCCTCGGCCATCGAGATATGCAGCGACTGCGACAGGCCGTAGGCCTGCTGGCCATACACGATGCCAAAGTTCACGGCCTTGGCGCGACTGCGCAGGTCGGGCGTTACCTCGGACACCGGCACACCAAACACGCGCGCCGCCGTCTCGGCATGGAAGTCCTCGCCCTCGTTAAAGGCGCGCACCAGATGCTCGTCACCCGAGAGATGCGCCAGCAGACGCAGCTCGATCTGCGAGTAGTCCACCGCCAAAAAGACGCTTCCCTCGCCTGCCGAAAACGCCGTCTTGACGGTACGACCCAGCTCCGAGCGCGTCGGGATGTTCTGCAGGTTCGGGTCGCTCGAGGACAGACGCCCCGTTGCCGTGATGGTCTGGTTGTACGTAGTGTGCACGCGACCGTCACCACGGCGTAGCGGGCCCAGCGTGTCCAGATAGGTGGACTTGATCTTGGACTTCTCACGCCAGTCTAAGATCAAACGAACAATCTCGTGGTCACGGGCAAGATCACTCAGTACCTTGGCATTGGTCGAATAGTAACCGCGCTTGGTCTGTTTGAGACCCTTGGTCGGAAGGCCCATCACATCAAAGAGCACATGCGACAGCTGCATGGGGCTGCCGATGTTAAAGGTCTCGTCACCGGCAAGGTCGCGAATACTGCGCTCAACCTCGGTAATCTGGGTCGCCAGACCCTCGGACAGACTGTGCAGACGGTCGGGGTCCACGAGCATGCCCGTGCGCTCCATCTTGGCAAGTACCGGAACGAGCGGTATCTCGATGCCATCGAACACGTTGGCGGCATTCTCACGGGCCATGCACTCGCGCAACGGCGCCACGAGCGCCAGCGTCAGAGCCGCAGTACGGGCGGCAGGCGCGGGAGCGTCCTCGCCGGCACCCTCTGCACCGCA
>CALKBB010000122.1 GCA_937989795.1 uncultured Collinsella sp.
GATGCAGGCAATCGGTTACAAAGAGATTATTGATGCCTTCCGTGGCGCTATTACCATGGATGAGGCCCGCGAGCTTATTAAGATGCGCTCGCGTCGCTATGCCAAGCGCCAGCTTTCCTGGTTTAAGCGTGACGATCGCATCGTGTGGTTCGATATGGATGAGTTTACGATCGATGAGGTCGTTGCTGATATTTACCGTCGTATCGAGGCTGCCTAATGGTTCGTTTTCCTTTGGTCCCTACGGCGCCTGAACCTGAGCGCGCCATCTTGGTTGGTGTTGAGTGGCGCGATAACGTCTGGCCGCTCGACCGTTCGCTTGACGAGCTCGAGCGCTTGGCTCACACTGCTGGAGCCCAATGTGTTGCACGCTTGTCGCAGCGCCTGGTCAAGCCCTATCCCAAATCGTTTATTGGCTCTGGCAAGGTTGAGGAGCTGTGCGGTTTGGTGCATCGCATGGATGCGGATGTTGTTATCTTCGACGACGACCTGACTCCTTCACAGCAGTCCTATCTTGAGAAAGCCGTGGGCGAACCGGTCAAGATTATTGACCGTACGGCGTTGATTTTGGATATCTTTGGTCTGCATGCCCAGACGCGTGAGGGCCGCTTGCAGGTGCAGCTGGCACAGTTGCAGTACCTGCTGCCTCGTTTGCGAGGTATGTGGAGCCACCTTGCCAAGGAACAGACGCGTGGCGGTATTGGCTCGCGCTTTGGCCAGGGCGAAAGCCAACTCGAGGTCGACCGTCGTCTGATTCGCAATAAGATCGCTGCGCTTCGACGCGAACTGAAACAGATTGAACAGCGCCGCGATGTGCAATCGAAAAGCCGTATTGAATCGCCAGCGTTTCGCGTTGCGTTGGCTGGCTACACCAATGCCGGTAAGTCGACGTTGCTTAATCGTTTGACGGGATCCACGGTACTTTCGCAGGATAAGCTGTTTGCCACGCTCGATCCTACAACGCGCTCGTACCGTTTGCCCGGTGGTCGTGGCATGACGATCACCGATACCGTCGGCTTTATTCAAAAGCTGCCACATGGCCTGGTCGACGCGTTTAAATCTACGCTTTCCGAGGTGCTCGGCGCCGATTTGATTCTTAAAGTTGTAGATGCTTCCGATGAGGATTACGAGCGTCAGCTTGAGGCGGTTGATCGTGTCCTTGACGAGATCGGTGCCGGTGAGCGCTTGACGCTTACCGTGTTCAATAAAATTGATCTGCTCGATAGCGTCGATCGCTTGAGCTTTCGCCGGCGCTATCCCGAGGCGGTGCTGTTCTCGGCTCAGACGGGTGAGGGTCTTGATGACTTAGTCGACCGCATCGCTCGTGAAGCGGCCGCTACGGACGTGTTGCTCTCGGCCGATATCCCGTATCGAGAGGGCGCGTTAATCACGCTCGTGCATGAACAGGGAACCCTTCTGCACGAGGAATACCTCGAGGACGGCGTTCGTATTGTGGCAAAGCTTCCGGCCCGTATCGCACCACGTCTTGAGCGTTACCGAACGGAATAAATCAGTTCCAGTACACCCAAGATAATCGGTTGATGAAGCAGGTAGAACGGCAGTGCATGGCGTCCGAGGCTTGCGAGCGCCGGGATGGGATTTTCATAGGCCCATGCTGGTGTCTCGCAGCTTGCTTTCTGTGCCGTGCGGGCGGCAACGAAGCCTGCAAGGTACATAAATAAGAATGGTATGAGCGGATAGTAATCACCGGAGACAAAGTCTAGACCTGGGAAACCCAGCCAAGCTAGATAGGGGATAGGGTAGACCGCTTTAGGAATGCTCCAGGTACAGGCAAAGAGTATGAGGCAAATCGTTATACCCCATGCTGCCGGCACCCTATCGAGAACCGGGCGCGCGAGTGCAACAATGGCAGTGCACGCCGCCATGCAGAAAATGATGCCGAAGTTCACCGAGTCATCGACTGAGACGAGCGTCGTTGCGACCCATACAACTAAAGCGGCAACGGCATATTTGGCGGCCCGCTTGATGTTGTTGCGCGAGAGGGTGCACATCCAGCCGGCAATAAACAAAAATACCCAACTGATGCTGGCACGCCAGATGTCCTGGAAGATGGTCTGGGTAAACCAGGTCATCTTCCACCCATATAGGTAGGCAAGGTCGTAGCAGGTATGAAATCCCGCCATCGACAGCATGGTAAACCCGCGAATGGTATCAAAGACCGTGATGCGTTTTTGCATTACGAAAACCGGCGCATCAAACCGACGACCTTGCCCAGGATTGTGGGATTTGTCGCGTAGATAGGTTCCATGGTGTCGTTTTCGGGCTGCAGGCGAACGCGCCCCTGCTCCTTATAGAACGTTTTGACCGTTGCGGAACCATCGATCATGGCCACGACAATCTCGCCATTCATGGCACTCTTTTGTTCGCGGACGATGATATAGTCGCCGTTATAGATGCCGACGT
The DNA here is from genome assembly GCA_937989795.1 of uncultured Collinsella sp. GTDB lineage: Bacteria > Actinomycetota > Coriobacteriia > Coriobacteriales > Coriobacteriaceae > Collinsella. Next base: position 2,422 of record CALKBB010000122.1, read on the forward strand.
TAATCATCGAATTGCCGTGGACCTCGAGGATAAAGGACCCCTGGTCCGTTGCGATCTCGGTTGGGATGGTAAAGGTGTCCTCGATATTTTGCTCGGCAAGGATAGGAATCCCTGCGGCGACGCGGCCCACGAGGGGTAACGATACGGTGCCGCGGGGCGCTGTGGGTTCATCGGACTTTGAGATGGAGACGGAAGATCCGTCCTCGTCAAAGAGCTCTAGAGCGCGAGGCTTGGTGGCATCACGCTTGAGTAGGCCGCGAGCTTCCAGCGCGGAAAGATGCGCATGTACGGTGCTAGGGGAGGAAAGGCCCACAGCAGAAGCCATCTCGCGCACGCTGGGCGGATAACCCTTCTCCTGCTGATATTCCTTGATGAAGTCGTAAATTTGCTGCTGACGCTTGGTAATTTTGCGAGCCATCAGGGATTCCTCTCTACCCATACCAAACAAATGTTCTATTTTTGCTTGACAGGAACAACTGTTCGAAGATAATAATAACCGAACACTCGTTCCCGCGCTAGACTTTTTTGTCCCCGCGGCTTGATAAAACAGTTCTCGTCAAAACAAACGAGAGGAGAACAGAATGAACGCAGCGGATATGGTCCAGGGAAGCCTCGCTCTTAAGCTCGAGGCGCCCGCCTCGCCTGCCTTCACGGTCGTGAAGGGTGGACGCTCCCATTTTCAGGCCGTGGCCACTAAACCCGTTCGCACCCAGCGTGCGGCCGCTGCTTCGGCTCCTGTTGCCCTGAAGGCCTCTACGATTGTTGCTGTTGCTGTAGCGTTCACCCTGTTCTTTGTGCTCGCCACGTCAGTCTTTTCTGCTCGTCAAGCAGCATATGCCAATTCCGTAGCCAACGTTACCTACGAGACGGTTCGCGTGCAGTCCGGCGATTCCCTGTGGTCGCTTGCACAGGAGCATCCTATCGATGGCCTTTCCACGCAGGAGACCTCCGACATGATTCGTAGTGTCAATCACCTCGACCACGGCTCTCTTGATGCTGGTGCAGTTCTGAAAGTTCCGACTCGTTCGTAAGATTTCGGCCCGGTCGCATGGTACCCTTGTTATCGTTTAGGAGGAGGTACCATGCGCTGTCCCAAATGCGGCAAGGCACATACCCGCGTTGTCGATTCCCGTATGCAGGAGTCGAACAAC